>RFZE01000133.1 GCA_009920875.1 Alphaproteobacteria bacterium
GCCTCACGCGAATAATTGCGTATCAGCCTGCGAATGGCGTCTTCATCAATTTCAAATTCACCGACACGCAGGCCGTGCTCTTCAATGGTTTGCGGTAGCAAATGCTCTTTGGCGATTTCAACCTTCTCATCTTCCGTATAACCGGCAATCCGAATGACCTCCATACGGTCAAGCAATGGCCCCGGAATGTTCAAGGAATTGGCCGTTGTCACAAACATCACATTGGAGAGGTCGTAATCGACTTCCATATAATGGTCGTTAAATG
Organism: Alphaproteobacteria bacterium; assembly: GCA_009920875.1. GTDB lineage: Bacteria > Pseudomonadota > Alphaproteobacteria > RS24 > RS24 > UBA8337. The sequence goes on from RFZE01000133.1 coordinate 266, forward strand.
TGTTGTTTTGCTCAGGGTCCAGAACCTCAAGCAAGGCCGATGACGGATCGCCGCGATAATCGGCGCCCAGCTTGTCAATCTCATCAAGCAGCATGAGCGGATTGGTCGCCTTAACCTTTTTCATCGACTGAATGACCTTGCCCGGCATAGAGCCGATATAAGTGCGGCGGTGACCGCGCACTTCGCTCTCATCGCGCACGCCGCCCAGCGACATACGAACGAATTCGCGGCCCGTAGCGGCGGCAATCGACTTGCCAAGCGAGGTTTTACCGACACCCGGAGGGCCGACAAGGCACAAAATCGGGCCTTTCAGCTTTTTCGAGCGTTGCTGCACAGCGAGATATTCGAGAATGCGCTCTTTGACTTTCTCCAAGCCATAATGATCGGCATTCAAGATTTTCTCGGCATGAGTCAGGTCTTTTTTGATGCGGCTCTTTTTGCCCCAAGGCACGGCCAGCAACCAATCGAGATAATTGCGCACAACCGTCGCCTCGGCTGACATCGGGCTCATTGATTTGAGCTTCTTCATCTCGGCATCGGCTTTTTCCCGCGCCTCTTTTGACAATTTGGTATTGGCGATTTGCTCTTCAAGCTCGCTCAGCTCATTACCGCCATCTTCGCCCTCGCCCAGCTCTTTCTGAATGGCTTTTAATTGCTCATTCAAATAATACTCGCGTTGAGTTTTCTCCATTTGCCGCTTCACACGGCCACGGATTTTCTTTTCGACCTGCAGAACGCCGACCTCGCCCTCCATATGGCCGAGAATGGCCTCAAGGCGTTTATCAACCTCAATAATTTCCAGCAAGGCCTGCTTTTCATCGAGGCTGATATTCAAATGGCCGGCAATCGTATCGGCCAGTTTAATCGGGTCGTCGATTTGACTGACATTGGATTGCACTTCCGGCGGAATTTTGCGGTTCAGTTTCACATAGCCGTCAAATTGGCTAACTGCAGAGCGCATCAGCGCACGAATTTCTTCGCCGTCTTCAACGCTCTCATGCAGGGCCAACGCGCTGGCTTCAAAAAACGCTTCATTGTCGAGATAGTCCAGCATTTTGGCGCGTGACTGCCCTTCGACCAGCACTTTTACCGTGCCGTCCGGCAGTTTCAGCATTTGCAAGACTGAGCCAATCGTGCCGATTTCATGCATATCCTTCGGCTGCGGGTCGTCTTGGTCGCCGTCTTTTTGGCTGACCAGCAACATTTCCTTATCATTGGCCATGACATCTTCAAGGGCGCGAATGGATTTTTCGCGTCCGACAAAAAGCGGCACAATCATGCCGGGGAAAACCACAATATTACGCAGGGGCAATACCGGCAGGACAACCGGGTATTCGGTCTGTTGTTCGAGATTGTCACTCATTATTTCAACTTTCCTTTAGACGACGGTAGGACATTCAGTAACCTGCGATTCCAAGACGCTGTTCAACATTAATGTGGGGGTCTTCCACATGGTTTTCAATGGTAATGCCGAAAAACACCCCCGTGACAAAATGACGGCTCGAAAGCCGCCATTTTCTAAAATCTTTGAATTTGAGGCTTATCAGGCCTAAGAGGCGGTGGGCGCCGCCGCTTGGTCTTCTTTTTTAGCGTAAATATAAAGCGGCTTGGCTGTACCTTCGACGACTTCTTTGCTGATAACCACTTCTTCGACGCCATCCATAGCCGGCAGTTCAAACATGGTATCGAGCAAAATGCCTTCGATCACCGAGCGCAACCCACGCGCACCGGTTTTACGCTCAATGGCCTTGCGGGCAACCGCCAAAAGCGCATCGTCTTGGAAGGTCAGCTTACTGTCTTCCATATCGAACAGGCGTTGATATTGTTTGACCAACGCGTTTTTCGGCTGGCTCAAAATCGTCACCAAAGCGTTCTCGTCCAAATCTTCCAAAGTGGCGAGCACCGGCAGGCGGCCGACAAATTCAGGAATAAGACCGAATTTCAGCAAATCTTCCGGCTCAAGCTCTTTCAAAAGCTCGCCCGTATTGCGCTCTTCGGGAACTTCCACTTTCGCGTTAAAACCGATAGAGGTTTCATTGCCGCGTTGCGAAATCACCCGCTCGAGACCGGCAAAAGCACCGCCGCAAATAAACAGTATATTGGTCGTATCGACTTGCAGGAATTCTTGCTGCGGATGCTTGCGCCCACCTTGCGGCGGCACAGAGGCAACCGTGCCTTCCATGATTTTCAGCAAAGCCTGTTGCACGCCCTCGCCCGACACATCGCGGGTGATGGACGGGTTATCGGACTTGCGGCTGATTTTATCGACCTCATCAATATAGACAATGCCGCGCTGTGCCCGCTCGACATTATAGTCAGCCGCTTGCAACAGCTTCAGAATAATGTTTTCGACATCTTCACCGACATAACCGGCTTCGGTCAGCGTCGTGGCGTCGGCCATGGTGAACGGCACATCGAGAATGCGCGCCAGCGTTTGCGCCAGCAGCGTCTTGCCGCAACCGGTCGGGCCGACCAGCAAAATATTCGACTTGGCCAATTCAACATCGGCATTTTTCTGCGCATGGTTGAGGCGCTTATAGTGATTGTGCACGGCAACCGACAGCACACGCTTGGCGTGTGATTGGCCGATAACATAATCATCAAGAACTTCGAGGATTTCGCCCGGCGTCGGCACGCCATCATCGGTTTTCACCAATGAGGCTTTGCTTTCCTCGCGGATAATGTCCATGCACAATTCCACGCATTCATCACAGATGAACACGGTCGGGCCCGCAATCAGCTTGCGCACCTCATGCTGGCTTTTGCCGCAAAACGAGCAATAAAGCGTGCTTTTGCTGTCGCCGCTGCCAGTGCCGCCGCTATCGCTTCCGCTGCCTACTTTACTCATATTTCAGTCCTTTCATCAGCCTGTCAAAAGACTGCGGTTCTGATTCGTTAACTCACTTCACCACAAAGGCAGTGAAAAGTGCAAGCGTCGCCTATTTAATCGGCTTTTTCATCGTCGGTGCGCTTGGTCGTCACCTCATCGACAAGGCCGAAATCTTTTGCCTGCTCTGCCGTCATAAAGGTATCGCGTTCCAGCGCATCTTCAATTTTGCGTAAAGTCTGCCCCGTATGCTCGACATAAATTTTATTGAGGCGCGCCCGCATATCCAGAATTTCCTGCGCGTGGCGTTCAATATCTGAAGCCTGTCCCTGAAAACCGCCGGAAGGCTGGTGCACCATAATACGTGCATTGGGCAGCGCGAAACGCATGCCGCTTTCACCCGCCGCCAACAACAAAGAGCCCATAGAGGCGGCTTGGCCGATGCACAAAGTCGCCACCGGTGCGCGGATATATTGCATGGTGTCATAAATCGCCATGCC
>RFZE01000134.1 GCA_009920875.1 Alphaproteobacteria bacterium
CGGAAATGGCAGCCCTGACCGATGATATTATCGGCGCTATGAAAAGCGTCTATGATCCCGAGATTCCCGTCGATATTTACGAGTTGGGACTGATTTACCGTGTCGATATTTCTGACGATCGCGATGTGACCATTGATATGACGCTGACCGCGCCGGGGTGCCCGGTGGCTGAGCATATGCCGCGCTGGGTCGAAGATGCGGTGCGTTCAGTGGACGGTGTCGGCGATGTTATGGTAAAAATGACATTCGAGCCGCCATGGGACCCGAGCCGCATGTCGGATGAAGCCCGCGTTGCGTTGAATATGTTTTAACGAAACGGAAGAGATATGAGCCAGACTTACGAATTGCCGAAAGCCATCACGCTGACTGATCGCGCCGCAGAACGCGTGAAGTCAATCATGGCCAAATCGGAAACGCCGAAAATCGGTATTCGCCTTGGTGTGAAAAACGGTGGCTGCGCCGGCATGGAATACACAATGGATTATGCTGAAGAAAAACAACCGCTCGACGAGATTGTAGAAGATAAAGGCGTGACCATTTTCATTGAGGCAAAAGCGGTGTTGTTTTTGCTGGGCACTGAGATGGACTGGGAAGAAGACAAGCTGTCGGCTGGTTTTCGGTTCAACAATCCAAACCAAACCGATGCATGCGGCTGCGGTGAAAGTGTCACCATTGTGCCGGCGCAAGCACCGGTAAAACAGTAATCCCAGAACATTAAGGGAAGCAAATGGACCAATCACTGGACACGATTTTGCAGTTGCTCAAGCTCGAGCGGCTGGAGGTCAATTTATTTCGCGGCCAAAGCCCGAATGAACAACGCCAGCGCGTCTTTGGCGGGCAAGTGCTCGGCCAAGCGCTGATGGCTGCCTGCTATACGGTGGAAGATATGTTCTGCCACAGTTTTCACAGCTATTTTCTGCGCCCCGGTGACCCCGACACGCCGATTATTTATGAAGTCGATGCAGCGCGCGACGGCAAAAGTTTTGCCTCGCGGCGCGTTATCGCGATTCAGCATGGCAAGCAGATATTCAATATGGCGGCCAGCTTTCAGCGTCATGAAGAAGGCCGCGAACACCAAATGCAAATGCCCTATGCGCCTGACCCTGAGACGCTGAAAAGCGACTATGAAATTCGCCTCGAAAATGCCGAGAAAATTCCGGAAAAATTTCGTGATAGCTGGTTGCGCCGCCGCCCGTTTGAAATTCGTCCGGTCAGCCCAAAAGATATTTTCAATCCCGAACCGGCCGAGCCGCGCAATATTGTCTGGGTGAAGGTTGACCCCGGCATGCCGAAAGATTTCGCAACCAATCAGGCCATGCTGTCTTATATCTCCGACACATCACTGCTCGATACCAGCATGCGCCCGCATGCGCTCAGCTATATGAACCCGAAGCTGCAATCGGCCAGTCTTGACCATGCCATGTGGTTTTATCACGAGTTTGAGGCGACTGACTGGATGCTCTATGTGCAAGATAGCCCGGCGTCAGCCGGTGGTCGTGGTATGAATTTCGGGCACTTCTTTACCCGCGACGGCAAGTTGATTGCCACGGCGGCTCAAGAAGGCCTTATCCGGGTTCACGACTAAAAACGTTAGCCTACTTCGCTCGCTTGCGCTCGCTACGCTGGCGGAATGATCACTAAAGCGGCGGAGCCGCTAAGTGCTTTTACCGCAAGAAGGCCTTATCAGGGTTAACGATTAAACGATTTCGATAAACGTTATGCCGTCTGCATCATCTACAGTGAGCGGGTCGGTATAGCCGCGCAAAATAGCGTAAATCTCGGCATCGTCCCCCGTGCCATTCTGCAAAATCGTATCTTTGCCGGTGTTTTTGACATAGACCGTAAGGGTGCCGGTGACAAAGGAAAGCATATCGTTCCCTTTACCATAATCCTTAATGACATCAGCCAGTCTGACGCTTGATGCCAGATCACCAATGTAGAAAGTGTCATCGCCCTTGCCGCCGACCATAATATCGCGCCCGGCACCACCAACCAGAATGTCATCGCCTGCGCCGCCATATAGAATATCGTTACCCCAATCACCATAGATGATGTCATCACCATCGCCACCAATGAGTTGATCATCGCCCGCACCACCGCGAATAATATCATCGCCCGCACCGGTATGAACTTTGTCAGAGCCTATATTGCCGGAAACTTGGTTGCTTCCGCTACCAAGTAAAATCTTGGTTGAAGCATAAAGAGACCCCCAGCTGTGGCCGGTATCATGGTCTCTGGTATCGACGAGATAATAATCAAGTCCATATAGATAAGTGCCATAACCCCAAGACTTTTGATAAGCATGATGGTCTTTAAGCTGTGTTTCCCAATTATGGGTGTATTCAAGTGACGATATCGCCTCATCGGCTGATTGAAGGCGTATTACCGCATTGGCGGCCAATTCAGAGTGCTTTGTGGGCATTGTGCGCTCCTTTTTGTTTTTATTGCGCATTTTTATCTGATAGCCGATTTTTAACAAAAAATCAATGAATGCAAAAATTGCTTTAATAAACTGCTGTTTTTATTGGGTAAATTACGCCGCTTCATTATGGCCCAAATGGGCGGTTAGCGTGGTAATCAGTTCATCAGCGGCATCAGGTATCACCGTGCCGGGCGGGAAGATGGCTTTCGCACCGGCATCGCGCAGCGCGTCAAAATCTTGCGGCGGTATCACCCCGCCGACAATCACCATCATATCGTCTTTGCCCTCAGCGGCCAGCGCGTCGCGCAATTCCGGCACCAGCGTCAAATGCCCTGCCGCCAATGAGGATACGCCGACAATATGCGCACCCGCCGCAATCGCGTCTTTGGCTGCTTCTTCCGGCGTTTGGAATAAAGGCCCAGCAACCACCTCAAAACCCAAATCGGCAAGCGCTGTGGCAACGACTTTCTGGCCGCGATCGTGCCCGTCTTGCCCCATTTTGGCGAGATAGATGGACGGTGCGCGGCCTTCGCGCTCGCTAAAGCGGGCAATCATCTCGCGCAGTTTCACAACTTTTGGGTCGTCGCTGCCAAAGTCTTTTTCATAAACGTCGGATATTACTTGTGGTTTGGCCTCATGGCGATTGTAAACCGCTTCCAACGCGCCGGATATTTCACCGACCGTGGCTTTGGCGCGACCCGCATCGACAGCCAGTGCCAGCAAATTGCCGTTACCGCTTTTTGCCGCTTCTGTCAGCGCGGCAAGGGCGGCTTGTGTCGCCGCTTCATCACGGCTTTCTTTCAGCGCTTTCAAGCGGTCAATCTGTGCCGTGCGCACCGCCGTATTATCGACTTTCAGCACATCAACCGCATCTTCATTTTCAAGTTTGAATTTATTGACCCCGACCACAGTCTGTCGGCCGCTATCAATGGCCGCTTGGGTGCGCGCGGCAGCTTCCTCAATGCGCATTTTCGGAATGCCTTGCTCAATCGCTGCCGCCATGCCACCCAGTTTCTCGACTTCTTGAATATGACCGAGCGCGCGTGCCGCCAAATCATGCGTCAGTTTTTCAACGAAATAGCTGCCGCCCCACGGGTCGATGACTTTGGTGGTGTTGCTTTCCATTTGCAGCATAAGCTGCGTGTTGC
>RFZE01000135.1 GCA_009920875.1 Alphaproteobacteria bacterium
AAAGTTGGCGAATAAGTATCAGCCCCAAAAACAGCAAGAAAGCCAGTTGGTGGATAATCATTTCATTGGGCGAGGCCAGCAAATTGCCGAACATGGCACCGGCGCTGCTGGCATCAAGCCCGCCAATTTGGCCGGTCAAAGCACGGAGAATATAAGCCGACACCCAGCCCGCAATCACCGCGTAAAAGGTCAGCAGCACGAAAGAGCCGAATACGCCAATGCCGCCAATCGCGCCAAGCGCGGCGGGGCGGTTATTTTCAACCGCAATATCGCGCACGCTGGACACGGCATCAGAGCGCCCTTTGCGTCCAACCAGCAATTCGGCCGCTGCCACCGGAATGGCAATGGCGAAAATGGTAATCAGATAGACAAAAACAAAAGCACCGCCGCCCTGCGTGCCCGCCATATAGGGAAATTTCCAAATATTGCCGAGGCCGACAGCAGCGCCGACACAGGCCAAAATGAAACCGATATTGGAAGACCAAAAGGATGTGTTTTTGTGCTGCGCCATCATGCTCCCCTTTACAAAAACCGTCTCGACAGTGGCAGATTGGGTTGATTTTGGCAATCATCGGCTTGCCAAGCGCGGTGTGATTTCGCACATTGTCAAAAATCGAACATCAGGGGATGGTTTATGACGGTAAAAATCAAATGGGACGCGCCCTCGCGTTTCGTCGAGATTGACGGCAATCCGATACCGCAAGGTGCTGATGTCGGTATGCATAAAATGCGCGACGGTAAAATGTTGCGCGGCGCGGTGTTTCCGCCCGAGGGCGAAGCGCGCGGCACGCTGGTTCTGATGACCGGCTATTCCGAATTTATTGAAAAATATTTTGAAACCATCGGCGATTTCACACGGCTCGGTTATCTGGTGGTGATGCCCGAATGGCGCGGTCACGGTCTGTCTGACGGCGATGGGCGCGAGCCGACGCGCTTGCATTTGAAAGATTTCGATATCAATCTGCGCGATTTGGAAGACCGTTGGGAAAATCTAATCGCGCCGCTGCCCAAGCCGCATGTCGGGCTGGCGCATTCTATGGGCGGACAAATTTCCCTGCGCGCCGTGCAAGCACATCCTGAGTGGTTGGGCGGCTTGGCGCAATGCGCGCCCATGCATAGGCTGCCCATTCCCGCCACGCTCATGGCGATTGCCAAAACCGTTAGCCTATTTTACCGCCTGCTCGGCAAGGCCGATAGCTGGAACCCGCTGCAAGGCCAAGCGGTGCGCCCTGGCGTTGCCGAGACCAATGATGTGACCAATGATTTTGACCGCTTTCGCCGCACCGGCACGCTTTATGTCAGCGACCCGCAATTGCAGGTCAATGGCGCCAGTCTGGGCTGGTTTGCCACAGCCGATAAGGCTATGGCCGATACGCGCCGTCCGGCCTTTTTGCAGAGCATTGCCACGCCGCTTTTTATCGGCTCGGCTGAAGAAGAAATGTTGGTTGATAATAAAGCCCATACCCATGTGCTGGCCCATGTGCAAAACGGCAGCGGCAAGCTTTATAAAACCGGCAAGCATGAATTGATGATGGAAAAAGACGCGGTGCGCGAAGAATTTATCGCCGATGTGGCGGCTTTTTTTGACCGGCTCAATTAGCCGTTCAGAATATCCAATGCCGCTTGATGCACGGCTTTGTCGCCGGCCGCAATGACTTGCCCACCTTGAATAACATTGCCGCCCTGCCAATCGGTAATGATGCCGCCGGCTTCTTCGACAATCGGAATCAGCGCTTGAATGTCATAAGGCTGCAAAACCTGCTCAACCACCAAATCAATATGGCCGCTCGCCAAAAGGGCATAATTATAACAATCACCGCCATAGCGCGTCAGTTGCACGGCACCGCTGAGCCTGTGCCAAACCGCCTCTTCATCTGTTCCGACAAATAATTGCGGTGTGGTGGTGGCCAATATGGCCGTGTCCAAACAGTCGCAAGCGCGGCAAGTGATTTTTGTGTCTTGCCCGTCATGACGCAAAAACGCACCGTCTCCGGCGGTGGCAAAATAACGCTCACCGGTGAAAGGCTGGTCCATTATGCCAAGCGGCACGGTTTTGCCATTATTCAAGGCAATCAACGTGCCCCATGTCGGAAAGCCTGAAATAAAGGCGCGCGTGCCGTCAATCGGGTCGAGCACCCATTGCCATTCATGGCCCTGTTTGACGCCAAATTCCTCGCCGAGAATGCCATGCGCCGGATAATGCGTTTCAATGAGCCCGCGAATGGCGGCTTCGGCATTGCGATCAGCTTCGGTGACCGGGTCAAAGCCGCGCGCGATTTTATTGTCGACATGCAGCAGATTGCGGAATAAGGGCAAGCTGACACGCGCCGCCGCATCGGCCAGCTGATGGGCGAAAGACAAAAGCTCTTTCGGGGTCGGCATATCGGTCATGGACAAATCTTTTTCTTTATTGGGGTCTTTATTCTGCTGCCGAGCGGGTCGGGTCGGGCAATGATGGGTCCAGCCATTGCGGCAATTGCGCGGCAAAAGCGACCACCAATTCGGTCAGCTCATTTTGCAGGCGTTCAAAGCCGGCATGTTTGGCATAATTATTCTCATCCATATAAATGGCGCGGTTAATCTCAATCTGCACGGCATGCATGCCGTCAGCGGGACGGCCATAGCGGTCGGTAATATAGCCTCCCGCATAAGGCTTATTGCGCGCTACCAGCCAACCGCGTTTTGTCAATTCATGTTCCAGCCAATCGCTCAGCCTTTTTTCGCATGAACGGCCATGGCGGTCGCCGAGCACAAAATCGACGCGCCGACCATCTGCCGCCGGTCGCGTCGCTTGTGACGGCATGGAATGTGTGTCGACCAGCACGGCATAGCCATTGCGTTTTTGCATGTTACGCAATTCGGCTTCCAGCTTTGCATGAAAAGGCTGATAGACATTTTCAATACGTTGCTCGGCCTCGGCGAAGCGCAATTTGCCCTCATAAATCGGAATATTCTCGGCCACCAGGCGCGGCACTGTGCCCAAACCGGCCGCCGCGCGCGCAGAATGACGGTCAATATGGGCGGGCAGCGCATCTTCAAACAAAGCCTGCTCGAGCTCGTAAGGGGCGCGGTTCAAATCGACATAGGCGCGCGGATAATGCGCCGATAAAACGCCAATACCGTGCTTTGGCAAGTGGGCCAGCAAGGCGTCAACAAACATATCTTCCGACAGGCGGATTTGATGCGCGTCAAGGCGCGAGGCATCCATAAAACTTGTCGGATAATAGGCGCCGCTATGCGGCGAGGTGAGCAAAAGAGACCCGCCGCCGCCAATGTCTTTGGCGGGCGGTGTGAAGATAAAAGCCTGCTCGTCTTGCGCACTCATGGACGAAACTTAGCACCTTTAGGTCGGAAAATATATGGCGTATTGGCGCACCCTGAAAGCGCGCACCATTGAGCGATTTATCTTGCTTTTGCGTGACGCTACCCGTAAATAATCTCTCGCCTTTGAAAAAAGGTGACGCCAAACTCGGTAGGGGCGATTAGCTCAGCGGGAGAGCACTACATTGACATTGTAGGGGTCACTGGTTCAATCCCAGT
>RFZE01000136.1 GCA_009920875.1 Alphaproteobacteria bacterium
GGCCGCGAAAGCGCATGGTGACTTTCACCTTATCGCCGCCTTCGAGAAATTTCACCACATTGCGCATTTTCACGTCATAATCATGCGTATCGATATTGGGACGCATTTTGATCTCTTTGACGTCGACTGTTTTTTGCCGTTTACGCGCCTCACTGGCTTTTTTCTGTTCTTGATATTTGAGCTTGCCATAATCGAGTATTTTACAGACCGGCGGGTCGGCATTGGGCGATACTTCGACCAGATCGAGCCCTTCTTCTTCTGCCATGGCGAGGGCGGAATCCGTATCCACCGTGCCCATTTTCTCTCCCGCTGCACCGACAAGCAGGACTTTCGGTGACGTAATCATGCGATTGACGCGCGGGCCTTGCTGTCGCTGGGGCTGCGCGGCGTGTGGTCTACGTGCTATGGCTTTGCTCCTTTAATGATTGCCATGCGGGCATGTGCCCGTGAAATGTAGGTTTAGGGGCAAATGACGAACTGTCAATAAAATTGTGGCTTGCGGCGGTGCGCTTAAGCTTTTGATAAGCTGTAATGCCAATGCGGGCGCGGCCAAATCAAATATTTGAGCCAGCGCGGCTTTCGGTTCGGTTGATATACCGCATCAAAATGACGCCAGGAAATACGTCGGAGTAGCGCCAAAAAGCCGCGCAGACCTAACGGCGCATAAATCCAGACTTCATCGGCCTTGGTCAGCGCCGCTATATTTTTTGAAGCCAATATGGTCAATGAGCTTGTCGTTGGATACAGCGTCTCAATGGCGGCTTCGATATCGGCCTCGACCATGCCCAGCGCCACCAATAAGACCCCGCCCGGTTCTTTGATTGGCCGCTTGCCTTGCATGTTTGCCGTCACGGTAATAATTCCCGATAGACATTGAGTGTGCGATTGCACATGGCTTCGCGCGTATAATGGGCCAGCACGTTGGCGCGCCCGTTTTCGCCCAGTTTCAATAACGCTGCTTCCGGCATGGTTAACGCGGCATCAATTTGTGCTGCTAATGCTGCCGCATTGCCCATTTCGGCAAGCCAGCCCGTGCCGCCGTCTTCCGGCGCGTTGGCGATAATGGTTTCGCGATAGCCCCCCGCATCAGAGCCAATGACTGGCAGGCAAGCAGCCTGCGCTTCAATAATGGTGCGGCCAAATGGTTCAGGGCGGATGGTCGGCACAATGGCCAAATCAGCCGCCGCATAGGCGGATGGCATATCGGTTTCAAGACCGGTCAAGCCAAACCGATTGCCGATGCCTATCTCATCGGCTCGTCGCTTGAGCGCCGCAACATAATCATCGCGCCCTTGAGCGCTGCCGACACATATGAGATGCGGTTGCCGTTGCGTCTTCAGCAGCCCCATTGCTTCGAGCAAAACATGCTGGCCCTTTAAATCCGTAACTCGGGCGGGGCAGATAATGATAAAAGCATCTTCATCGACGCCCCATTCAGCGCGTTTGGCCAGGCGCTTAGCGCTTGAGAAATTCTCAGGTGCCAAGGCGCGCTCGTCACAGCCGCGCGGCACAACGCGCAAGCGTGTTTTGACCCAAGGGTAAACCGCTTCAATACGCGCTGCGGTATAATGCGAATTGGCAATACTGATTTGCCCACGCACCAATGAAGAATTGTAAAGCACTTTGGCACGCGGCGTGTCATGAACGGTGGAATGGAAAGTGGTCACATAGGGCCTATCGGTGTGCTTGGCTGCAAACAAAGCCGACCAACATGGTGCGCGCGAGCGGCCGTGAATTAGATCGACATTTTCATCTTGCATGAGCTTGGCCAAGCGTCCGACATTGCGCCATAGGGTGAACGGGTTTTTTGACGCGACCGGCACATGCACAATCTCACCGCCGGCCGCTTCAATGCGGCTTTCCAACGCGCCGCCTTCACTGGCCACAAGCGCGCGCCCACCGGCTTGAACAATCGCCTCGGCCATTTCCATTGTGGTGATTTCCGCGCCGCCCGTCTCAAGCTCGGGAACAACTTGCAATATGGTGCGTCCGGTCAAATCCACCGCATCAGTTGACGGCATTTGAAAGCGGTTCGACATGCAGACCATCCTTTGGCATTATGAATGTAATCTTTTAAGGCCATTTGCGCCATTTCCCAAACGGAGAGCCAATGAATTCGCCCATGCTTTTTACCGACCGCGCTGAGACCCCTTTGGGGCCTCAGAAATTGGCCTATTTGCAGCAAGCCGGTGAAGGCACGGGCATTATGTTTTGCGGCGGTTTTCGCTCCGATATGAGCGGCACGAAAGCGAGCGCTTTGGCCGATTGGGCGCGTCAACATAATCGCCCGTTCACGCGCTTTGATTATTTCGGTCATGGCGCCTCAAGCGGGCAATTTACCGATGGCACAATGAGCCATTGGCGCGGTGACGTTCCCCATATGCTCGACCATTTATGCGACGGCCCGCAAATTCTTATCGGCTCCAGCTTTGGCGGTTGGCTGTCTTTAATGGCGGCGCTGGACCGGCCCGAAAAAGTCACGGCTTTGGTACTTATTGCACCGGCGGTCGATATGACCGAGCGGCTTATGTGGGCGCGTTTTTCAGATAAGGCGCGCGCCAAGTTGATGGATGAAGGGCTGATATATGACCCGTCCGAATATGACCCTGAGGGTTATCCCATTACCAAAGCATTGATAGAAGACGGGCGCGCCCATCTCATGCTCGAGGCGCCGATTGAGATAAATGTGCCGGTACGAATCTTGCACGGCCAACAAGATGATGCCGTGCCCTGGCAATTGTCTTTGGAATTGGCCGAACGATTGACGACACCCAATGTCGAATTGCATTTTATGAAAAGCGGCGACCATCGCCTGTCCGCGCCGCATGAAATAGACCGCTTGATTGAACTGATTGACGTCTTACCCGTCTAAAAATCTTGCGCTTCAAACAGCGCGCGCAAGCCTTCGCGATAGCTCGGATATTTCAGCGTGACCCCCAGCTCTTGCTTGATGCGGCTGTTTTTAATGCGCTTGTTTTCGCCATAAAAGCTTTTTGCCATAGGCGATAAATCGGCATCCTCAAAAGCAATCAGCGGCGGCGGCGCCATGCCGAGAAGCGTTGCCGCATAAGCCACCACATCTTGCGGCGGGGCCGGTTCATCATCGCACACACTATAGGCGCGCCCGGCTTGCGGTTTTGCCATGGAGGCCAGCAAAATCATCGCAATATCTTCAACATGAATGCGCGAAAAAACCTGCCCGGTTTTGTCTATGCGCCGCGCCGTGCCGGCTTTCAGAGCGGCCAATTGATTGCGCCCGGGGCCATAAATACCGGCGAGGCGAAAATAATGCATCGGCAAATCATGCGCCGCGGCCAGTTCCCCCCAAGCCGCTTCTGCCGCGACCCGTCTTTGGCCGCGTTCACCAAGCGGCCCCGGCGGCGTGTCCTCATCAATCCATGCGCCTTCATGGTCGCCATAAACGCCGGTGGTTGACAAATAACCGAGCCATTTCATTTGCTCGGCTGTTTCTTGTAAGGCCGGTTGCAAAAGCGGCAAGGCCGGATCGCCCGTCATGTCAGGGGCGGCCGATAAAACAAT
>RFZE01000137.1 GCA_009920875.1 Alphaproteobacteria bacterium
CATCACCGCAACCGAGCCGAGTCAAAAACTCGCCCGAAACAGACGGGTGCGCGGTCAGCACCTCATGGTCGGGCTTGGGCAGACCGTAATCTTCCATATTGCCGACCGCCTTTTTAATGACCATTTGCCCCAGCTTGCGGCCAATGGCTTGCGGCATCCAAGCGGGCATGACCGATTTATCGGCCGGTTCGCCATTCAGATATTTTGGCAGCACCCAGACGCCGCGGCGCGCCGAGATGAAGCATTTTTTGGCAATCGGGCGTTGCGAGACCTCAGAGGCGATATCCATGGCCGAATTGCCGACGCCCACAACCAGCACATTTTTGCCGCGCAAATCATGCGGCTCAAACGGCGAGTCATAATTATGGCTGTGCATTTGGACGCCATTAAAGTCGTCGCCATATTCGCTCGGCGTTTTGGCGTCCCAATGATGACCGTTTGCGACCACCAGCGCGCCATATTGGCGCGTCTCACCGTTCGATAGGGTGACGTGCCAGACACCGTCATCATCACGGCGCGCATCGTCCACCGCCGTGTTGAAAGTGATATTGTCGCGCAGGCCGAAATAGTCGACATAATCATTGAAATAATCAAAAAGCTGGCTGTGATGCGGGAAATCCGGCCAATCATCAGGCACCGGATAATCTTCAAACGCCAAGCGGAATTTTGACGTGTCGATATGCAGGCTTTGATAGCAAGCCGATTTGCCATTGGGGTTTTTGTGATACCAATTGCCGCCAATATTGTCGGACATTTCAAATTGCTCATAGGCAATGCCGAAATCCTTCAGCCGCTTGGCGGTGGTAAAACCGGAACAACCGGCCCCGACAATGCAGACTTCAGCCAGCTTTGCACATGGGGCAGCCCCATCTCAGTGTCGAACCAAGCGGGGTCGGCAATGCGGAACTGGCGCACGAAAGGCAAAAGCGCAACATCGGTAAACCCTGCTTTGTCACCCGCCAGCCAGCCCTCGGCGAGTTGCGGCTCCAGCTTTTGCAGCATCTCGAAGCACATGGCGCGATGGGTCGGCGCATCCGCATCTTCATAGCGGCTGGTATATTTATAGCGGTCGAGATGATGTTTGAAATCGCCGTCAAACGCGTCCATCAGCGCCTCATCCTTATGCGCCAGCCAGCCCTGCGGGTCGGCTTGCGCCAGCGCCCACGCCATCACATCGCGGCTTTCATCCAGAACAGTGCCATCGGGCAATTGCAGCACCGGCACTGTGCCTTTTGGCGAAAGATCCAACATATGAGGCGGCTTATCGCGCAGCACAATCTCGCGCAAGCGCAGCTCAATCTCGGCGGCGGCCAGCGCCATGCGGGCGCGCATGGCATAGGGGCAGCGGCGGAAACTATAGAGCAGCGGTGCCATTATTTTTCACCGATATGGGTTTCACCGCGCGCTGCAGCCAGCTTGATTTGCTTTTGCCGTTCGCGAAAGCGGGTGCGGTCGGCCTCGCTGCGGGTGTCGATGCAATGCACGCAAGCGACGCCCGGCTCGTAAGAGTTCAGTAGTTTTTCTTCCGCCGATAGCGGCATGCGGCAAGCATGGCACATAACATAATCGCCCTCGGCCAGCCCATGACGCACCGAGACGCGCTCATCAAACACGAAGCAATCGCCGTCCCACTTGCTGTCGGCCTCATCGACGGTTTCGAGATATTTCAAAATGCCGCCTTCCAGATGGAAGATGTTTTCATAGCCCTGCCCGACCAGATAGGCGGTGGATTTTTCGCAGCGAATGCCGCCGGTGCAAAACATGGCGATGTTTTTCGGCTTTTCTTCAAGCTGCGCGAGATAATTATCGATCCATGCGGGAAAGGCGCGAAAGCTGTCGGTCTTCGGGTCAACCGCGCCGTCAAACGTGCCAATGGCGACCTCATAAGCATTTCGCGTATCAATCACCAGCGTGTCGTCGCGGGTAATCAACGCGTTCCAATCTTGCGGCTTCACATAAGTGCCGACACTGCCCTGCGGGTCGATGTCGGGCTGGCCCATCGTGACGATTTCCTGCTTCAGCCGCACCTTCATGCGGTGAAAGGCGGGCTCGGCGGCAAAGCTGTATTTCGGTTGAATATCGGCAAGGCGCGGGTCTTTTTGAAAATGCGCCAGCAGCGCTGTGATGGCGTCATGCGTGCCGCTTACCGTGCCGTTAATGCCCTCACGCGCCAGCAAAATCGTGCCTTTGATGGCGTGCTTTTTACAAACCGTGAGCAGCGGCGCGCGCAGTGCCTCATAATCGGGCAGGCCCACGAATTTATACATCGCACTCACCACGATGGGTGTCGCTTCGGGCGGTAATGGAATAACCGAATTCATCCGCGCTTTTTAGCGGGTTTTCGGAAAGAGGGCTAGTTGCGGTAAAGGCGTGAGGTTTTTACGTCAGATGAAATTGCAAATTTGGCGGGCTAATTCATTTCCTAATGGCGTTTGAATCCTTCATCGGCGTTATTCTGATATTTCTGATAGGCCTTGCGCTACGCAATCAATTCCGCCTGAACACGTAGCCACCTAATACCCCGCCGCCCAGTCATCAAAGCCTGCGCTTTCGCGCTGTCGCGCTTCAGCGTCACAAGCCGGATGCCCAATCATCAAAGCCGCGAGACGCATCGGCGGCGCCTTCTAATGTGCCGTCTTCGCCCACCAAAATTGCCTCGACGCGGCCAAGCTGCCATTTGAAATGCGGATAGGGGTAAAGCCTATGGCCGCGCGCGCTTAGCCCGCGCATATTGGCGAGGCTCATCGTGCCTTTTTCCAGCATCACCACATCGGGCTGCCATTGGCTGTGGCTTTTGCGCGCATGCACAGCCTCAGCCGCGCTCATATCAAAATCAATGATATTGCTGAGCACCTGAAACACGGAGGTGATGATGGTGGCGCCGCCCGGCGTGCCGACCACGGCTTTCAGCTTGCCGTCTTTCGTCACAATGGTCGGCGTCATGGAAGACAGCATACGCTTGCCCGGCGCAATGGCGTTTTTGCTGTCGCCCAACAGGCCGAACTGATTGGCGTGGCCGGGCTTGATGGCGAAATCGTCCATCTCATTATTGAGGAAAAAGCCCGCCCCCTTCACCACCACTTTCGCGCCATACATGCCGTTGAGCGTGGTGGTGATGGCGACCGCATTGCCGGCCGCATCGACGATTGAGAAATGCGTCGTCTCGGCGCTTTCCATCGCCGCCACATAGCCGGGCTTGACCTCCTCGCTGGGGGTTTTTTGGTCGGTCGAAATGTCGGCATTGCGCGCGGTGATATAGGCGCGGCTTGTCAGCGCGTCCAAATCGACCGCGACGAAATCCATATCGCCCAAATGGGTGGCGCGGTCGGCATAGGCGCGGCGCTGTAACTCGGTCATCAGGTGAATATGCGCGGCGGAATTATGCCCCAGCGCGGCGATGTCATAAGCCTCCGCCCCTTGCAAAAGCTGCGCCAGCGCAACACCGCCAGAACTGGGCGGCGGCATGGAGACAATCTCATGCCCGCGATAGGTAAAGTGCACCGGCGCACGCCATACCGGCGTATAGGCCGCCAAATCTTG
>RFZE01000138.1 GCA_009920875.1 Alphaproteobacteria bacterium
ACGTACCGGCAAAACCATGGCTCATAAACAACTCAACCGCGGCCGATAAAATCGCTTCTCGCTTGCCGCGGTCTTTCGGTCGACCTCTATTCTCCATTCGCACAGACATACTTATTTAATAAACTGAACTGTTCAGTTTGACAAATAAAATGCGAACCCTATATTTGTAACAAGAAAAGGGGAATTTCATGCCTTTCACCATGCAGCAATATGGCGCTTTTGTTACCCGCCATCCATTTGTCGTTATTGTTTTGTCTCTTCTTCTGGCTGTCGCCGCATTGGCCGGCGGGCAGAATTTGCGCTTTACCAATGACTATCGTTATTTCTTTACCGATGAAAATCCTTATTTGACGGCATTTGAAGAGTTGGAACGCACCTATTCCAGCCCCGATACGATTATTTTTGTCTATCAGCCCCAAGACGGCAGCGATGCGACCAGCCGCGAAGCGCTCAATCTGGCCTATGAATTGACCGAGGCGGGCTGGCAAGTGCCGTTTTCGACCCGCGTTGACAGTCTGACCAATTTCCAAAATACCCGCGCCATTGGGGAAGATGATTTGGAAGTCCGCGCGCTGGTGCCCGACCCGAGCGATATTAGCGACCGGCGCATTGCCTATATTGAAGAGACGATTTTGAACGAGCCGCTTTTGGCCGGGCGGCTATTATCGCTTGATAAGAAAACCGCGGCGGTGTTGGTCTCGCTGCGCCCGCCGGTTGACGACACGGTGGCGACCAATGAAATCGTCAGCAAAGCGCGCGCCATTCATGAAGAAATGCGCGCCAAATACCCCAATATCAGAATTGAATTGACCGGCTCGCAATTGCTGTCCAATGCGTTCTCGGAAGCGGCGCAAAGCGATTTGACGACCTTAACCCCGACCATGTTTGTCATTATCGCGCTGGTATTGATTGCGACAACGCGCAAATTATTCGCCACTTTGGCGGCGATGATTGTCGTCACCCTATCGGCCGGCATGGCGATGGGCACAGGCGGCTGGCTCGGCTTGCCACTTTCGCCTCCGGCTTCCGGCGCGCCGACCATTATCCTCACCGTCGCCGTGGCCGATTGTGTGCATATTCTCATCACCGCTTTGGTGGCGCAGGGGCGCGGCCTAAACAAAAAAGACGCAATTATTGAGAGTCTCGACATTAATGCGCAAGCCGTGTTCTTGACCTCAGTGACCACCGCCATCGGGCTGTTCTCACTCAATTTTTCCGATGCACCACCCTATCGGGACCTCGGCACTTTTGCCGGCATTGGCGCCATTTATGCGTGGATTTTATCCATGTCCTTATTCCCCGCCCTTTTGACCATTTTTCCGATGCGGCCCAGCCCAACAGTCGATCGGCAAAGCCGCTCAATGCAATGGCTGGCCAATATGGTGATTGCCAAAAGACGCCCGCTCATGCTGGCCATGCTGGCCGTCACCTTTATCGGCACCGCCATGCTGCCGCGTCTGACCTTTAATGACCGCTTTGTCGAATATTTTGACGAGCGGGTCGATTTCCGCAAAGCCTCTGACTGGGCGGCTGATAATTTGACCGGCATTTACATCGTCAATTACTCGCTGGAAAGCCCCGATATAGGCGGCATTTCCGACCCCGAATATTTGTCCGATTTGAACGCTTTTGCCACATGGCTGCGCGCGCAACCGGAAGTCGTGCATGTCGCCTCTTTCTCCGATGTCGTCAAACGCATTAATCGCTCTTTCAACGGCGACCGCGAGGCTTTTTATGCCGTGCCCGAAAACCGCGAATTGGCGGCGCAATATGTGCTGCTTTATGAAATGTCCTTGCCCTATGGCTTGGATTTGAACGACCAACTTAATGTCGATAAATCGGCTTCGCGCATGGTGGTGACATTGGATGATGCGTCAACCGCCGAAGTAAAAGCTTTGCGCGCCCGCGCCCTTGAATGGCTGAGCGCCAATACGCCCGAGCGTATGCATGTCGAGCCTTCCGGCCAAGCCGTCATGTTCTCTTATATTGGTGAACGCAATTTCAGAGCCATGACGTTCGGCACATTGATTGCTTTTGTCCTCATCTCAGGCTGTCTCATGCTGGCGCTCAGAAGCTTGCGTTTGGGTCTTATCAGCCTGATACCGAATATTGCCCCGCCGGCCGTTGCTATGGGCTTTTTCTCGCTTTACACATATGAAGTCGGCTTTTGGACGGCCTTTGTCGGGGCCACGGCCATCGGGCTAATTGTCGATGCCACCGTGCATATGTTGTCGAAATATCGCCATGCCCGTTTTGACCTGAATTACTCATCGGTCGAAAGCGTGCGCTATAGCTTTATGATGGTCGGCACGGCGCTGTGGGTGTGCAGCTTTGTGCTGATTGCCGGCTTTATGGTGCTGACCCTATCGCCCTTTCTGATTAATGCCATGCTGGGTCGGGTTGTTGCCTTGACCATTTTGACGGCATTGATATTGGATTTTCTGTTGCTCCCCGCTTTATTGATGTGGATTGACGGGCGCGGTGACCCCAATGCCCCGATGCGCCCCGATGAGCCGACCCAAGAGCCGCTTGGGCAGGCGGCTGAATGATTGATTTTAAAAGGAGACCGAATATGTCTTTGACCTTGAAACTGACCCGCTTTGTCATCCTCGCCGCTTTCTTGTTGCCGAACGCCGCTTTGGCTGAACGGGCCGGCCTGCCTGGCACGGATGAGCCGGAAGCACGCGGCAAGGCGATTGCCGAAATAACCGATGCCACCAATCTCGGCTTTGGCGATACCACCAGCGAAATGGAAATGGTTTTGACCAATGCCAATGGCGATGAGAGCGAACGGCGTTTGCGTTTCAATACGCTGGAAAACAAAGATGTGACAGATGGCGATTGGTCGATGATGATTTTTGACGAACCGGCCGATATTGCCGGCACCGCCATGCTGACCTATGCGCATATTCTCGACCCGGATGAGCAATGGATGTATCTGCCCGCCTTAAAGCGCGTCAAACGCATCAGCTCGGTCAATAAATCAGGCCCGTTTATGGGGTCTGAATTTGCCTTTGAAGATTTCTCATCGCAAGAAGTCGGCAAGTTCAGCTATAAATGGCTGCGCGATGAGCCATGCGGTGAACTGACCTGTCATGTTGTCGAACGCCGCCCGCTCTATAAGCATTCAGGTTATACGCGCACTGTGGCATGGACCGACACGACCCATTATCAAAGCCGCAAAGTCGTTTATTACGACCGCAAAGACGCGCTGTTGAAAACCCTGACCTTTGGCGACTATCAGCAATATTTGGATAAATATTGGCGCGCCCATGAATTGTTCATGGAAAACCATGTGAC
>RFZE01000139.1 GCA_009920875.1 Alphaproteobacteria bacterium
CGAGACGGCTGACCGTGAAACACCCGAAATATCAAAAAACCCCCAAATGGCGGACTGGCAAAGCGTTTTGGCCTTGAGCCCGGCGGCCAAAACCATGCTGGAAACGCTGGGCGTCTGGCAAAAACTTGACCGCCCGAGCGCGCCGGTTTGCGACATGGCGGTATATGGCGACACGGCGGCATTCGCCGCCGGTCTCGGGCTCGATTTCGCAAAGCCCGCCAAAGACGATAATGCGGTTGCGATTTTGGCGCATATTATATGCCGCGCCGCGCTCGACCGCGCCCTTGAGAACGCTTGCCACAGCGCTGTAACGGCAGGGCGCATAAAGCGCCAAGCGACACCCCTCTCGGCTTTTGACAAAACCACCGGCCAAGCGCAATTTGCCGATGGCCGCAATATGATGGCGTCGCTTCTTATTGATGGCGCGCGCGCGCCGGCAAGCTGGCGGCGCGACCATGCAGCAAGCATGCTGCGCCATGACTACCGCGCCGGAGCGCTGGTCTGTGCGCTCACCGGCGACACGCCGCATGGCAATCAGGCGATACAAATTTTTACCCCTGACGGGCCGCTCGCCCTGTTGCCTTTACCCGACCCGCATGGCCGCGCCCTGATATGGAGCGTGCCGCAAGCGCGCGCCGCCGCGCTGGCCGAGATTGACGAAAATCTATTGGCCTATGAGCTCGATAAAGCGACGCGCGGCCAAGCCGGCAGCTTGCGCCCGTGCACGGCGCGCGCCGTGCAGCCCCTCGCCTTGGCGCTGGCCGAACATTATGTCGATGAAAAACTGTGCCTTGTCGGTGAGGCGGCGCATATTATTCACCCGCTGGCCGGCCAAGGTTTCAATCTCGCTTTGCGCGATGCGGCGCAATTGGCCGAAGCGCTTTATGAGGCACGCCGCTTGGGGTTGGCCTTTGACGCGTCGAGCGCGCTTGACAGCTATCAAAAGCTGCGCCGCGCCGATGGCGGGGTGATGGCCGCGACCACACATATTCTGGCCGAAATATTTTCCGGCCAAGCCAAATCATGGACCCGCCCCATGGCGCGCTTGGGATTGGCTTTAAGTGGTCGCGTGACCGGTCGCTTGGCGGCGGCAGCCCGCCTCGGCGAGCGCTTGCGCAATCAAGCCAATGGCGGCATCAGCCATGATGATTTGCCGCGGCTGATGCGCGGTCACGGTTTTGAGAAAGCCGATTTTGAAAAAGCCTAATCGGCCAGCTTGCGCGCTTCTTCGGTCAACATAATGGGAATGCCGTCGCGTACCGGAAAAGCCAGTCCGGCCTCTTTGGAAATCAGTTCGCCGGCCTTTTCATCATAAGAAAGCGGGCCATGGCTGACCGGGCAGACCAAAAGCTCCAAAAGCGCCGGATCGAGTTTTACGTTTTCGCTCATATCAACCCCTATTGCACCGCATTATCATTGGCCCCGCCCGATTGCGCCAATTGCGCCAGCACCATCTCCGTCAACGCAATGAGAATTTCCGCACGCTCGCCCAAAGTGGCGGCTTCCAACATGGCCTGTTTTTCTTGCGGGCCATAGGGGCTGATAATGCACAAAGAATTGACCAAGGCCTCATTATTTGAGCTTTCAATGGCCGGCCAATCGGCCTCCATACCATTGGCGTCGAGATAGCGTTTCAATACATCGAGCACGCCGTCACGATTGACATCAATGCTGCCGACATCGGCAATCAAGTCGCTTTCATAGGCACGATAATCGGCGCGGATTTGCCGATAAGGGGTCACCACATTCAACTCTTCGGCAATGGCAAAGCGCGCCACGCCGGTCAGCGAGACAATCATCCGCCCGTCATCGGTCTCGGAAAAAGACGATATGCGACCAAGGCAACCGACTTTTTGCAAGCCTTCTGCGCCGCTTTCATCGCCATAGGGCTGCACCACGCCCAAAAGCCGCCCCTTGGCCAGCGCGTCTTCGAACATTTGCAAATAGCGCGGCTCAAAAATATTCAGCGGCAATTGCCCGCGCGGCAAAAGCAATACGCCCTCAAGCGGAAACACCGGCACGGTTTCGGGCAGCTCATTTATCGTTTCGGGATCAAAAGACATATAACACCAGCCTATCAGCTAAATAAAAGCGAGGACAGCCGCTTGCGCGCGGCAATCACCAATTCATCTTGCGCGCCATAAGCGTCGAAGAATTCAAGCAATTGCTTGCGTGCTGCCTCTTCATGCCAATCGCGCTGACGCGCGACAATGTCCAATAGCGCATCCAGCGCCGCTTCGCGCCGCCCTGCGCCGTGATGCGCCAAGGCCAAATCAAAACGCGCTTGGTGATTATTCGGGTCAGCCTCAAGCGCCGCCAGCAAGGCAGCATCCGCATCTTCTCCGCCCTGTTTATCGGCATTTTTCTCGGCCATTTTGTGCGCCAGCGCCAAAGCGGCGCGCGCCGCGGCCAAAGTCGGGTCATTATCATGCGGCGGGGCGGCGTCCAAAACGGCTTGCGCCATGGCTGCGTCACCCATGGCCAAATGGGTCTGCGCCAAACCGGCCATGGCTTGCACATTACCGGGCTCTTGTTCCAAGGCCGCCGCATAACATTCCAGCGCATCATTTGTGTGACCGGCGGCCAGGGCTTCGGCTGCGGTTTCCATCAGCGCCTCCGCCGGCGAGGCCCCCAAGCCCCCATCCGAATGCTTGTCGAGAAATTTTTTAATTTCGCTTTCGGGCAGCGCCCCCATAAAGCCGTCTACCGGCTGGCCGTTTTTAAAGGCAAACACGGCCGGTATGGATTGCACCTGCAATTGCTGCGCCACTGCCGGATGTTCATCAATATTCATTTTGGCCAAGCGCACCGCGCCATCGGATTGCGCGGTCAGTTTTTCCAAAACCGGCGTCAATTGCTTGCACGGCCCACACCATGGCGCCCATAAATCAAGCAACACAAGCTGTGCT
This sequence comes from Alphaproteobacteria bacterium, assembly GCA_009920875.1. Taxonomy (GTDB): domain Bacteria; phylum Pseudomonadota; class Alphaproteobacteria; order RS24; family RS24; genus UBA8337. Next base: position 2,910 of record RFZE01000139.1, read on the forward strand.
TGCGACGCTTCGATGACGTCCGCCATAAAATTTTCCATTGTCACATCAATGACGCTATCGCCCAAAGGCGCGCTATCGGCGCTGTGCGGCTCGTGGTTTTGTGGCGGCTCAAAGGCTGTCGACATAAATCTTCTCCTGCCCCTTAAATGGGGGGTGCGGGGCCGTTTGCCAAGGGGCAGGCGGCAGGCTGCACAAAGTTTTTAAATAAAGCGCATAAACCGGTAAATGGAGGCGCACTATCTGCGCCTCATGCCGGCTTGTCAAATGGCTACTTGTCAAACCCTTGGCGATGGTGCATAACGCAAGCCGTTCTGACGCAGCGGGCGTAGCTCAGGGGTAGAGCAC
>RFZE01000140.1 GCA_009920875.1 Alphaproteobacteria bacterium
CGGTTTTCAGAGAATTCAATTTGGTCTTGAGCGAACCGTCAATCATCCGGCTGCCCAATTTCACGACCATGCCGCCCAAAAGAGTGGCATCGGTCTTGTTTTCAACGATTACGTTTTTGCCGACGGCTTTTTCAAGCTCGCCCTTGAGCGCCTCGATTTGTTCGGCACTCAGGGCGCGTGCCGAGGCGACGCGTGCAACAATTTCATCGCGCGCACCGGCGACCAGCGCGCCATATTGGGCGGCCATATCGGACAGCGCAAAGGCGCGGCGCTTATTGACCACCAAAGCGGCAAAATTTTTGACCAATGGGTGCGCGCCGGCCTTATCGAGCACGGCGGTCAAAGCAGCGGCTTGTTCGTCGGCACTGATAACCGGACTTTTCAGCAGTTTCTGCAGATCATCGCTGCCGTCAATCAGCGTCTTCAAGGCCGCCATATTATCGGCCAATTGGCTCTGGTCATCGGCTGTCAGTTCCTGTGCCAATTCAAACATGGCAACAGCATAACGTCCGGCCAGACCTCCAATCACACTTTCATCAGCAGACAAGGACTTATCCCATTGTTGGGCGGCATGTCAGGAGCAAAACAGCTTTTCGAAACACGCCGCAAGAGCAAATTCAAAGCGAAAACCACGCGTTTTCGCTATTTCTGGCATCTGCAATATCACGTCAGAAAGACGGCTGCAATACATGTTTTGGGGTTATTTACAGGCGTTTCAAAAAGGTCACAGTCAGAGGAAATTATACGGATCAATATCGACCGAGAGACGCACTGAACCGCGCGCTTTAAAAGGCTTGAGCCAGCTTGCGATAAAACCCTGTAAAGGCGCCTCGCGCGTCGCTTTGAGTAAAAAGCGATAGCGATAGCGATTGCGAATGCGGGCAATCGGCGCCGGCGCCGGACCGAGGACGCGAATCTCTTTATGCGGCGGGATTTTTGCCGCCAATTGGCGCACAAAGGTCAAGCCTTCTTGCGGATTGGTCGCCGAGACAATCAACGCCGCCAAACGCCCAAAAGGCGGCATGTCGGCCATTTGCCGCGCCGCAATCTCACGCTCGAAAAAGCCGTCGCGGTCGCCTGACGCCAATGCCTGCAACACCGGATGCTCGGGGCTATGGCTTTGCAGCATGGCAAAGCCTTGCCGTTCAGCCCGCCGCCCGGCACGGCCGGCCACTTGGCTCAATAATTGATAAGTTCGTTCGGCCGCGCGCAAATCGCCATTGCCCAGCCCCAAATCGGCATCAACCACACCGACAAAGCTCAATTTCGGAAAATCATGCCCTTTGGCAATGATTTGCGTGCCGACAATAATATCAGCCTCACCTGCGCCAATGCGTTGAATGGCCTCGCGCTGCGCCGCCATGCCGCCCATATCGGAGGATAAAACAATAGTGCGCGCTTGCGGGAAATGACCGATAATTTCTTCCGTGATGCGCTCTACGCCGGGGCCACAAGCGGTCAGCTTATCAGCCTCGCCGCAGCTATGACAATGTTGCGGCACCGGTTCCATATGACCGCAATGATGGCACTGCAATTGTTTGCGAAAACGATGCTCAACCATCCACGCATCACAATCGGGACAGGCATAACGATGGCCGCAAGCGCGACACAGAGTAAGCGGCGCATAGCCGCGCCGGTTCAAAAACAATAGCGCCTGCTCATCCCTTTCTATGGCCGCGCCCACTTGCGCCACCATTTGCGGCACCAACCACGCTCCTTGTGGCGGCGGCGCGACACGCATATCGACCAATTCAATTTCCGGCAAACGCGCAGCACCATGGCGCGCCGTCAATCGATGCGCCTGATAGCGTCCCTCGCGCGCATTGACATAGCTTTCTAAAGACGGTGTCGCGGTTGATAAAATCACCGGACAAGCGGCCAAACGGGCCCGCACCACAGCCATATCGCGCGCATTATAGACCACCCCGTCTTCTTGTTTAAAACCCCCATCATGTTCCTCATCGACAATGACAAGGCCCAAATCGCGCCAAGGCAGGAACAAGGCCGAGCGCGCGCCGACCAATACGGAGACCCTATTTTCAGCGATTTCACGCCATGTGCGGCGGCGTTCCGCCGCGCCAAGGCCGGAATGCCACAGCGCCGGCGAACACCCAAAGCGCGCTTCAAAGCGGCCGAGAAACTGCCCCGTCAAGGCAATCTCGGGCAGTAATATCAACGCCCTTTTGCCGGTTTCCATCGCCGCCGCAATGGCCTCAAAATAAACTTCGGTTTTACCGGCACCTGTTACCCCATCGAGCAAATGCGGTGTGAAATCTTGTTGCGTGACACTGGCCGCCAGCCTATTGGCAATGGCTTTTTGTTGCGCCGATAAATCGACCCGATGATAAGCCGCATCGGGGTATGGAAAATGCTTGTCGCCGGGCACATTATGGGCGGTCAAATGCCCGCCCGCCGCCAATGTTTTGACCACTGAAGCGCTGACGGCTGCAGCGCGCGCCAATTCGGGCGCCGCCATAGCGCCGCGCTCAGCCAATGCGTCAAATACGCGTTGTCGCGCCGCCGTCATGCGCGTCGGCGCTTCGGCCGCTTCAAAGACGGTCATCGGTTTGGGCGGGGCGAAGGCCTCAGGCACGCGCATGACTTGGCGCAAGACCGCGCCCGGCGGCGCCATTACATAATTGGCCACCCAATCGACAAATTGGCGCAATTCTTCGGCCAAGGGCGGCACATCGCAGGCTTCGAGAATCGCTTTGATCTTATGCGCCGGCGTGCCCCCTTCGGCATCGCCCCATACGACGCCAAATATTTCGCGCTGGCCCAAAGGGACACGCACAATCGAGCCCGGCACCACCGCCATATGCGGTGGCACGGCATAATCATAAGGGCCGGGCAAGGCCAAAGGAATCAATACGGACACATTGGGCATGGTGCGACTTTCGGGCATGTGCACGATAAATTCAAGACGCACAATGTCCGGCTCTTGCGCCCGATTGAGGGCTGGTGCAAGCTGGCACAAAGGGCAAGCGATTCTTAAAAGGAGCAGCGCATGAAGTTTTTTGTCGATAGTGCAGATAGCGAGGCCATTAAAGAATTGGCCGCCACCGGCATGGTGGACGGGGTAACGACCAATCCATCGCTCGTCGCCAAATCGGGGCGCGACTTCAAAGAATTGGTGGCGGAAATTTGCGCCATGGTGGATGGGCCGGTATCAGCCGAGGTCACGGCGCTCGAGGCCGACGCCATGTTGAAAGAAGCCGATGAGCTTTTGGCCATTGCCGAT
>RFZE01000015.1 GCA_009920875.1 Alphaproteobacteria bacterium
GCGAAGCTGGCAAATAATTGCAGCCCCTCGGTGAAACCGCCAAACACCGCCAAAGTCTTGGCAATATCTTCATCCGTCTCAACGCCCCATTCTTGCATATAGTCGTATTTATCCTTCATCTCGCCATATTTCATAAAGGCTTCATATTCGACTTCCGGCATGCCGATAGTGTCGAGCAAATGCGAATAAGCGGCAATGTGAATGGTTTCCATATTGGAAAATGCAGCCAACATCATTTGCACTTCGGTCGGCTTAAACACTTGGCTGTAATGCTTCATATAGCAATTATTAACCTCGACATCGGCCTGCACGAAAAAGCGGAAAATCTGCGTCAGCAAATTGCGCTCCGCACCGGTCAATTTCTTGTGCCAATCTTTCACATCTTCGGCCAATGGCACTTCTTCCGGAAGCCAGTGAATCCGCTGTTGCGTCAACCAGGCGTCATAGGCCCACGGGTAGCGGAAAGGTTTATAGACAATACGTTCTTCAAGCAGAGACATTTTATGTACCTTTTCTCATTTTGGCGAAATGGGCCCGCCGATTAACTTCCCAACCCGTCTACTGACAGGAAAGGCATTCTTCATAATCATTGCCTTCGGCCGCCGCCGCCATGGCTTCTTGCAAGGCTTTGGAGCCATCATCGGCTTTTTCAGCCCGTTGAATGGACAAAGAGCGACAATAATACAGGCTTTTGACGCCCTTCTTCCAAGCTTGGAAATGAATTTGATGCAAGTCCCGCTTATGAATATTGGCGGGCAGAAATACATTCAGAGATTGCGCTTGGTCAATCAGTTCCGAGCGGTCGCCGGCGAAATCAATAAGCCAGCGCTGGTCCAATTCAAAAGCTGTTTTGAACACGGCTTTTTCATCATCGCTCAAGAAATCAAGATGCTGCACCGAGCCGCCCGAGGTCACAATGGACGACCAGACATCATCATTATTCTGACCTTTTTCATCGAGCAATTTATCGAGGTGACGATTGCGCACATTAAAAGAGCCCGAAAGGGTTTTATGGGTAAAGCTGTTACCGGCAATCGGTTCAATGCCGGGGCTGGTGCCGCCGCAAATAATGGAAATCGACGCAGTCGGCGCAATGGCGGTCTTGTTTGAGAAACGCTCATTCATGCCGCATTCGGCTGCATCGAGGCAAGGACCGCGTTCTTTGGCCAAATCTTGCGACGCCGCATCGGCCTGCTCTTTAATATGGGTGAAAATACGCTTGTTCCATACTTTCGCCATCACGCTTTCCCACGGGACCATATTGGCCTGCAGAAAGCTATGGAAACCCATCACACCCAGTCCGACCGAACGCTCGCGTTGCGCCGAATATTTCGCTTTCGCCATCTCATCGGGGGCGCGCTGAATGAAATCTTCCAGCACATTATCCAAAAAGCGCATAACGTCAGGAATAAAAGTCTCGTCCTTGCTCCACTCATCGAATTTTTCCGCATTCAAGGATGACAGACAGCACACGGCAGTGCGGTCTTGCCCCAAATGGTCTTCGCCGGTCGGCAGAGTGATTTCCGAACACAGATTGGAGGTCTTGATTTCGAGATTGAGCAATTTTTGATGCTCGGGGCGCAAATTATTGACCGTGTCTTTGAACACCATATAGGGTTCGCCGGTTTCAATGCGCGCCGTCAGCATACGAATCCACAAATCGCGCGCCTGCACAGTGTCTTGCACGGAGCCGTCTTTCGGCGAGCGCAAGGCCCATTCTTCGTCATTTTCAACGGCCCGCATAAAGGCATCGGAAATCAGAATACCGTGGTGCAGATTAAGCGCCTTGCGGTTCGGGTCGCCGCCGGTCGGGCGACGAATTTCGACAAATTCTTCGACTTCAGGATGGTCGACAGGCAAATAGACGGCGGCCGAGCCACGCCGCAAAGAGCCTTGCGAAATCGCCAGTGTCAGGCTGTCCATCACGCGAATGAAAGGCACAATGCCGGAGGTCTTGCCGTTCTCGCCGACTTTTTCACCAATCGAGCGCAAATTGCCCCAATAAGAGCCAATGCCGCCGCCGCGCGAGGCGAGCCAGACATTTTCATTCCACAAATTGACAATATCGCCGAGGCTGTCATTGGCCTCATTCAAAAAACACGAAATCGGCAAACCGCGATCCGTGCCGCCATTGGAGAGAACAGGCGTGGCGGGCATGAACCAAAGTTTGGAAATATAATCGTAAAGACGCTGTGCATGCGCATCATCGCTGCCGTAATAAGAGGCGACGCGGGCAAACAAATCTTGAAAGCTCTCGCCAGGCATCAAATAGCGGTCGGTCAAAGTTGCTTTGCCAAAAGCGGTCAACAGCGCATCGCGCGACGGGTCGGTTTTGACGCGCGGCGCCGCCTTGAACTGCACCGCTTGGTCTTGGCGGTCAAAATCAAGTTGCGGTTCGCCATGCGCCGGATCGCCCTCAGCACGGCGCGGCTGGCGCGCGGCCAATTCCTCTTTGGTCAGCACATCATCTTGCATTTTTTCCTTATCCTGACCTTTTTTCTCGCCGCCATCTTCGGCCTGTGTATCTCTAAACATGCTCTCTCCTCGCTCTATGCCCTTTGGCATATCTGTCAATTCCGGCCCGCTTTCAGGTTAAAAACGCTTCTGAAACTGGCCGAAACCGAGGGACAGCTTCCCCATAAGCGCCGGACGGCACTCTTGGCTCCATAGGAGAGCCTATCACGGGTTGTTTTTAACTTTCGGCGGTTTGTAGCTGACGCGGAACAAAAGTTCTGAACCAATTACCCCCCTACCGGACACTAGATATAGTGTCTATTTGCAATGAAAACGTCAACAGATAGTTGCACGAAACCGTAAATTTTTTTTACTTTCTAAATTTTATACATAAAACCAATGATTTATACCGCTTCCAAGAAGACGGTTTTTAATGTGATTTCGAATCACTCATCCACCAACTTATCCACAGGAGAACAAATCGTGCAAATCAATTGCGATTCAAATGCGATTTAGCGACCCTTTTGCGGCAAAAAGCGCACCAGCACCCAAGCCACACTGACCACGTGACCGAGCACGAAAATCGGCACCGTCCATAAAGCGGCCACGTGTATTTGTTTTTCATGGGCAAAAATCACCGCCCCCATGCAAACACCGCCCAGCATCACATCGGCCAAAACGACCAGCCCCCAAGGCTCGGCCAAAACATTATCAAAACCGCCGCCGCCGACGCTGCGATAGGCATGCCAGCACAAAGCCAGGAATAAAAGCCCGGCCAGCGCGACGATAAATTTGCTGATGGTTGTTTTCCTATCCGTCATATCCATTCCTTTTCTTCTTATGTTTTACGACGCCTTGGCGCCGTCGGTTCAGCCCTTGACCGCGCAAAATAAAAGGCCGCCGGACAATCTGCCCCGCGGCCTTTCAAAATCATTTCAGTCTGATGCCTGCTTACAGCACCTCAAACAGACCGGCAGCACCCATGCCGCCGCCAATGCACATGGTGACAACAACATTTTTGGCACCGCGGCGTTTGCCTTCCATCAGCGCATGGCCAACCAGACGTGCCCCGGTCATGCCATAAGGGTGACCGATGGCGATGGAACCGCCATTGACATTGTATTTTTCATTATCAATGCCCAGCTCATCACGGCAGTAAAGCGCTTGGCTGGCGAAAGCTTCATTGAGCTCCCACAAATCAATATCATCGACTTTCAGGCCATGGCGTTCCAACAGGCGCGGCACGGCAAAAACCGGACCAATGCCCATTTCATCAGGCTCACAACCGGCAACCGCAAAACCTTTAAACGCGCCCAGCGGCTCAACACCGCGACGCTCGGCTTCCTTGCCTTCCATGACCACAACAGCCGCTGCACCGTCTGACAATTGCGAAGCATTACCGGCGGTGATGAATTGGTCTTCGCCGCGCACCGGCTGCAGACCGGCCAGGCTTTCCAGCGTTGTCTGCGGGCGGTTGCACTCATCGCGATCGACCGTGTAATCGACGATTGATTCCTCGCCGGTCTCCTTATTGACCTGCTTCATCTTGGTTTCCATCGGCACAATCTCATCTGTAAAGAGACCGGCTTCTTGCGCGGCGGCCATGCGTTGCTGGCTTTGCAAAGCATATTCATCTTGCGCTTCACGGCTGACATTATAGCGGTCAGCAACAATATCGGCCGTTTCAATCATCGGCATCCACAAAGCGGGATAGCTGCCGAGCAATTTTTCTTCGGTGATATTATTGTAATTGGCGCCCTGCATTTGCACCATTGAGATGCTTTCCACACCGGCACCGATTGTCACCGGCACATTTTCATTCATCACGCGGCCGGCGGCCATGGCGATGGTTTGCAGACCGGATGAACAGAAACGATTGACCGTCACCCCAGAAGTGGTGACCGGACAGCCGGCCCAAATGGCGGCCAAACGACCGACGTTTTGGCCCGTTGCGCCTTCCGGCGTGCCGCAGCCCATAATCACGTCTTCAACGTCACCCGGCTCAATACCCGCACGCTCAATCGCGTGTTTAATGGCATGACCGCCCATGGCGGCACCATGTGTCATATTGAATCCACCGCGGCCGGATTTGGCCAGACCAGTGCGCGCGCTTGATACGATTAACGCTTCTCTCATAATTGGCTCCCTTTATTCAAAAATGCCTTCAAAACTGGCGCGATATTGCGCCAAGAACGTGACATTTTCAATGCCATAAAGTGATTTATCCATAAACCTCTGACAGATTTACGAAAATTTAGCCCCGCCACGGCCAAAATGCAGCGTCGCCGCAAAAAAACAACAAGATAGAAGAATAAGAAGAACAGGCGACACTGAATACAGAGCTGCCAGCATATTTCCGCCACAATCAAAAGCTAAAAGACAATCATGAAAAAAACAAAACCCTCTCTCCTCAAAACCTCCCGCTTGGGTGACGTACTTTTGCTGCTGCTGCTCGGGGGTGTTTTGCTCGGTTTTCCTCTTGTCTCGGCCATGGCTGGAGATAAGGCTGAAGATTTTGTCAAACCCGATAAAGAGCAACTCAAACAAATATTGACGCCGTTGCAATATGCCGTCACCCAAAAAGACAAAACCGAACCGCCCTATCGCAATCCTTATTGGGACGAAAAAAACCCCGGTATTTATGTCGATGTAGTGTCGGGTGAGGCTTTGTTCTCATCGCTCGACAAATATGATAGCGGCACGGGCTGGCCCAGTTTTACCCGACCATTGGAAGCCCGTTCCATTGTCGAGCGTGATGATTGGAAATTATTCATCAAGCGCATTGAAGTGCGTTCGAAAAAAGCCGACAGCCATTTGGGGCATGTTTTTGATGACGGGCCGGCGCCGACGGGCTTGCGCTATTGCATTAACTCGGCCGCTTTGCGCTTTGTGCCGCTGGCCGATATGGAAAACCAAGGCTATGGCAAATATCTGCCGGCTTTTGAAAAAGCCGGTTTCACGCTGTAAACAGCCATGTGTAATCAACCGTGCCCGATGCGCGCGATAATTTCGCGGCGCAGAAGCTCGGGCATTTCCATCGGCAGAAAATGCGTTGACCCGTCAATTACGGTAATTTTCTTGTCCTGGCGCAGCGCATGAAAAGCGGCGCGCGCGCGTGTTGTCGAGCCGTGCTCAGCCGTCAATAGGGTGAACGGCATGGTGAGGCGGCGAATATAACGATTGCAATTTAATTGCGGCCCTTTGAAATTGGCCGCTTCCCAATGCGGGTTGCAAGCCAAACGAAAGCCGTCATCTTGCGGCAACAAACCGCCATCCAAATAAGCGTCCAAAAACCCGCCTTGCCAAGTGGTGAAAGCACCGCGTCCCGCATAGGATTGTTTGGCCTTGGCCTTATCGGGCCATAAAGCGCGGCGTTTGGCAGCCATTTTGGCCAATTGCAAACCGCCATGGCGGCCGGTCAAGCTGGCTATCATATGCGCTATCGGGCCGATGCGCGGCATAATGACCGGATCGGCGAGCACCAATCCGGCGACCAAATCAGGCCGCTCAGCAGCGGCAAAAACCGAAGTGAAGCCGCCCATGGAATGGCCGCCCAACCAGATTTTGCACCCGTGCTTATCGGCCAAATGCTCGATTAAGGCGATGAGGTCGCGGCCATAAATATCCCAGCCGGTCATTTTTTCAGGCATGGCTGATAAATCAGTGCGACCATGCCCACGCGCATCCCATGCATAAATGTCAAATCGTTCGGCCAGCGGGTTCAATAAGGGTGCATATGTGTGACCGTTGAAACCATTGGCGTGCGCCCAGTGCAAAACCGGCCGGCCAGAGACGCCATCTTGCCACTGATACAGCGCCACATGGCCCGAATTGTCATGCGGCAGGGTGAATGCGGAACGGTGAATCATAGAGTTTCCTTCTTTGCGGGAAATATGCACCGCCAAAGCAAAAAGGCAAGCTGGCGACAGTTTTGTGCCGGTCCCCGGCGGCGGTTTGCTAGGCAAAAAGCAGATAATATGCTAGGGCGAGCCTAGATAGCGTTTCTGAACTGTGAAAGGCGCGGCCGCATGCAAATCTATCTGCCGATTGCAGAAATGAGTGCCCATGTCATGACCCTTATCGGCATGGGCGGCTTGGTCGGCTTCATGTCGGGCATGTTTGGCGTCGGCGGCGGCTTCCTCATGACCCCTTTACTGATTTTCATCGGCGTGCCGCCAGCCGTGGCGGTGGCCAGCGAAGCCAATCAAATTGTCGCCTCTTCCGTATCCGGTGGCCTCGCCTATTGGCAGCGCCGCGCCATTGATGTGCCGATGGGGCTGATTTTAATGGCCGGCGGTTTGGTCGGCTCTTATAGCGGGGTGCAAATTTTCAAAGCGCTGCGCGCGCAAGGGCATGTCGATTTGCTCATCTCCCTGTCCTATGTGCTGTTTTTATCGGTCATCGGCCTACTTATGCTGCGCGAGAGCGTTCAAGCGTTGAATGCGCGCCGCCTCGGCAATCCGGTGCGGGCGCGGCGTCCCGGTCAACATAGCTGGATATTGGGGCTGCCCTTTCGTATGCGCTTTCGCCGCTCCAAGCTTTATATCAGCGTATTCCCGCCGGTGATTATCGGTTTTTTCGTTGGCATGATGTCGGCCATTATGGGGGTCGGCGGCGGCTTTATAATGGTGCCGGCGATGATTTATATTTTGCGCATGCCGACCAATGTGGTTATCGGCACCTCGCTGTTTCAAATTATTTTCGTCACCGCCTCGGTAACGGTGTTTCACGCGGTGGAAAACCAGACTTTGGATATTGTGCTGGCCGTCTTGCTGATGATTGGTGGGGTGATTGGCGCGCAAATCGGCGCTTATGCCGGTCAGCGCCTACAAGGTGAGCAATTGCGCGCGCTTTTGGCGCTGATTGTGCTGGCTGTCGGGGCGCGGCTCCTGTTTGACTTAATTGTCGAGCCGCAAGAGCTTTATTCGATTTCCGCCATGTCATCGGCCGGAGAAACGCCATGAGGCGCGCTTTCACCGCCATAATTTTTGCCTTGCTGCTGGCCCATGCGCCAGCGCTGGCCAATGTGCTGGTCACAGATTTGTCAAAAGACCAAATATCCATTCGCGGCGATTTTACCGGCGAGACGCTTTTGCTGTTCGGCGCCATTGACCCGACACCGCATGGGCCGGTTGACGGCGTGGTGGTGGTTTTGCGCGGCCCCGGCGAAAACGTCACTTTACGCAAAAAACAGAAAAGCCTCGGCATATGGGTCAATCAGCAAGCCTATCGCATGGGCCCTTTACCGGGCTTTTTGGCAACCGTCAGTTCCGCCCCCTTATCCGATTTGGCACCGCCGGAAGAGCGGCGGCAATTAAATATCGGGGCCGATCAATTGGACGCGTCGCTGCTTTCCGGCACAGCCAGCGCGGCTGAAAAACAAGAAGCTTTGCAAGCCTATGTGCGGCTCAAGCGCAGCGATGCGCTGTTTGATGAAAATGCGCAAGCGGTGGAAATTATCGATGACCGATTGTTTCGCGCCGAGATTAAATTGCCTGCCGGCATGCCGGTCGGGCGCTATGTGACCGAGTTTTTCGCTTTCAAAAACGGCCGCGTTGTCGGCTATCGCACCGGCGAATTGCCGGTTGATATTGTCGGCGCGGGACACATATTGGGAGAAGCGGCGCATCATCAATCGCTGCTTTATGGCCTGTCGGGCGTCGCTTTGGCGGTGTTTATGGGCTGGGGTGTAGCGGCAATTTTCAGGCGGCGATAATGGACGGATTTCTGGCTTCGGCTTTGGCAGCATTTTTCGGCGGCGCGTTGAGCTTTCTCTCACCTTGTGTCTTGCCGCTCGTGCCCGGTTATTTATGTTTCGCCGCCGGTCTGCAATTTTCCGAATTGAGCGCATTGGAAGAAAAAGGCCAAGCAGCGCAGCGCATTTTTCCCGGCGCGCTGGCTTTTGTCGGCGGCTTCTCGGCTGTCTTTATCGCTTTGGGGGCAGGCGCGGCGGCCATCAACCCGCTGCTGCTGACCTATCAGACCGAACTGGCTTATCTGGCCGGCGGGGCGATTATCATTCTTGGCCTGCATGTCGCCGAGCTTATCCATATTCCGCTTCTGGCGCGCGAGGCGCGCTTGCAAGACAATAGCGCCGTGCGCCAGTCGCGCGCGCCACTTGTCGCCGCATTTATAATGGGGTTGGCCTTTGCCTTTGGCTGGACACCGTGTATCGGACCGATATTGGCAACGATTTTGGCGCTCGCTGCGGCGCGCGACAGTCTTGGCGAAGGGGTCAGTTTGCTGGCCATATATGCGGCCGGTCTCGGTCTGCCATTTATTGTTGCCGCACTTGGCGTCGGGCGGTTTCTCGCGGCCAGCCAAAAGATTAAAGCCCATATGGTTTGGGTAACGCGCGGCGCCGGTGGCCTGCTGGTGGTGACCGGCATATTGATTATGCTCGGCAGTCTGCAAAGCCTTGCCTCTTATCTGCTCGACTGGTTTCCCTTCTTGGCGACGCTCGGATAAATGATGAAAAAGCTTCGTGACGGATTGGCCACTGTGCCACGCAGCGCTTTATGGCTCGGCCTGGCCGGGCTCATTCCCTTTATCAGTGGCGGCATCGGTGTCTGGCTTTCAGCTTTGGGCGATATTCGTTTCGCCCTACCGCTCATCGTGCTGGCCTATGGCTGTCTGATTGCCGCGTTTCTGGGTGGGGTGCGCTGGGGCGCAGCAATGCAAAATAATGAAGCTGACCATTTGCCGCGCCAGCTCATCATCGCCATTATGCCGACGCTGATGGCGCTGGTCGCTTTTATGCTGCCCTTGCCACAAGCCTTTACTTTGCTGATTGTTTTGTTTGTCGCGCAAGGCGTGCTTGACCTCACCGCCGTTCAGCAAACCCGTTTGGTCGATTGGTATGCGCCGTTAAGGATTTTACTGACCATTATTGCGGCGCTTTCCATGGCCTCCATACTGGTGCATGTGCTGACCCATTAAGCGGCTCTAGCGGGCGCGGTCGGGCAGGAGCCGGTTCGGCTGAATGGCGGCGAGCCGCGCCGCGCCGACCATCACCGCTTGATATTCTGTGCCGTCAAACAGCCCGTCAAAAGCCACATCACGCACATTGAGACTGCCGGTCAGTGTGCCGAATGCCGGTAAAATGACGCGCTGCGCATCATGCACAAAACAGCGGCGGCGCAAATTACGCCCACGCTGGCGCAGCTTGGCGCATGGGTGCAAATGGCCGGCCAATTCACCGGCCTCGAAGTCCGCACCGCGCGCCAATGGCTCATGACGCATCACCAAATCGGCATCACGAAATATCTCTATTGCCGCGCCGGGCAGACCGATGGGCGGTGTCGGATCATGATTGCCGGTCACCCACACCGTCTCTACCGCGCCGGTGAGGCGTGCCAATTCTGCGCGGTCGGCTTGCGACATGCGGCTAGGCCAATCATCATCGTGAAACGCATCGCCCAGCGAGACAAAAGATTGCGGGTTAAACGCATTAAAGGCGTCTGCGAGACGGCGCAGCGTCGCCGCCGTGTCATAGGGGGGCAGAGCCACGCCGCGCGCGGCAAAGGCCGAGGCTTTTTCAAAATGCAAATCGGCGACAATCAGCATGTTCTTATCGGGCCGATAAAGCGCGCCCGACACATCGGCAATCAGCTTCACGCCATTTATGACAAACTCATAGTGCCTCGACACCACCGGCCTCCAAACCTTGCGTCGCCTCGCGCACCAAATTATCATGGCGGCTCTCCGCCTCGCCCAGCAATTCATCATCAGCCGCGCCGCGCACCGGCTCTTTGCCCATTTCCATCAAAAGCGACACGGCAAGCGGCGAAATATGGCTCAGCCGTTTCAGCATCAGCTTGCCTTCAATGCGCGCCAACATGGCACCGAGCCGTCCGATATCCAGCAAGCCGGTCGCCGCATCGGCGCGCGCCGCTTGCAAGAGAATATGGTCGGGCTCATGGCTGCGCAACACATCGAAAATCAAATCGGCCGAAAACGTCACTTGGCGACCGGTCTTTTCATGCCCCGGCATGTTTTTCTCAATCAGGCCGGAAATCATCGCGCAATCGCGAAACGTGCGCTTCATCAAAGCCGATTCATCGAGCCAAGCCTCCAAATCATCGCCCAGCATATCTTGCGCAAACAGCGCCTCCAGTGTCAGCTTTTCTTGTTCAACCATCAGCCCGATATCGCGCAAGCCCCATACGGCCAGCCCATAATCATTGGCGACAAAGCCCATGGGGCGCGCGCCCATATGCTCCATGCGCCGCGTCAGCAACATACCCAAAGTCTGATGCGCCAACCGCCCCTCAAACGGATAGGCGGTCATATAATAGCGCACGCCGCGTGCAAAGCTCTCGACCAGCAGCGTGTCTTTTTTGGGCAAGGCCGAAAATTCCTGCTGCATGGCCAACCATTGCGCCACTTGCGGCGGCAAATCGCGCCAGCTTTTCGGGTCAGACAGCATGGCGCGCACGCGTTCGGCCAAATGGGTGGAGATGGGAAATTTGCCGCCTTGATAGGTCGGCACTTTCGGGTCGGCATGATAAGCGCGCGACACCAGCGCCTCGGTATCGCGCACCGCTTCCAGCCGCAAGGTTTCACCGGCAAAAACAAATGTGTCGCCGGGCGCGAGCGCGGTCAAAAAATATTCTTCCATCTCGCCCAAAACGCGCCCGCCGCTTATTGGCCGCTTGCCTTTTTTCGGGCGCGTCAGCCGCACTTCCAACATGGGCGCTTCGACAATCGTGCCGACATTCATGCGATAGCGTGTTGCCAAACGCGGATGGGCCAGCCGGTAGCTGCCGTCTTTTTCTTGCCGCAAACGGGCATAGCGATCATAGGTTTTGAGCGCATAGCCGCCGGTCGCGACAAAATCCACAATGCGGTCAAAAACCGCGCGCGGCAAATCATGATAGGGCGCGGCGCGGCACACTTCTTCATAGAGGCTGTCAGGATGAAATGGCGCGTGACAGGCCGTGCCGAAAATATGCTGCGCCAATACATCAAGCCCGCCCGTGCGCATCATTGTACCGTCTTGCTCGCCGGCGGCGACGCTTTCCCGCGCCGCTTTGCATTCGAGCACTTCAAAGCGATTAGACGGCACCAGCAAAGCGGCAGAAGCCTCGTCAAAACGGTGATTGGCGCGACCGATACGCTGCGCCAAACGGCTCGCGCCTTTTGGCGCGCCGACATGAATGACCAAATCAACCGCGCCCCAATCAATACCCAAATCAAGCGTTGAGGTGCAGACAACGGCGCGCAATTGACCGGCCGCCATTGCCGCTTCCACTTTGCGGCGGCGTTCGGGCGCCAGCGAGCCATGATGCAAAGCAATCTCCAGACCGCTTTCATTGAGCACCCATAATTCACGAAACACCATTTCCGCTTGCGAGCGCGTATTGACGAACACCAGAGACGTGTCGGCTCCTTCAATGGCGGCCAACACATCGGCCATGGCGTGGCGCGCCGTATGACTGCCCCAGGGCAAGCGCTCTTGCGTGTCCAAAATCGACAAGGCGGGCGGCGCACCGGGCTTGCCTTCAATCAATATGGCTTCTTCCATGCCCTTATCTTGTGGCGTCAAAAAGCGCCGCAGGGCTTGTTTGTCGGCCACGGTTGCCGACAGGCCGAGGCGTTTGGCTTTGGGTGCCAGACGGGCCAACCGCGCCAAGCCCAGCGCCAGCAAATCGCCGCGCTTATTGGGGGCCAGCGCGTGCAGCTCATCGATAATAATCGTGTCGAGCGCGGCAAAATAATCATCCGCTTCGGGCCAGCTCAGCATCAGTGCCAATTGCTCGGGCGTGGTCAGCAAAATATCGGGCGGGTTTTGCTTTTGACGGGTTTTGCGATTTTGCGGCGTGTCACCGCTGCGTGTCTCAATCGTAATATCAAGCGCCAATTCCTCAACCGGCTGCATCAGATTGCGCTGAATATCGACAGCCAGTGCCTTTAGCGGCGACATATATAAGCTGTGCAATTTGCCGGTTGAGCCGTTTGAGACCAGATTTTCGAGGCTCGGCATAAATCCGGCCAGCGTCTTGCCGCCGCCGGTCGGGGCAATCAGCAGCGCATCATGCCCACCCCGCGCGGCCTGCCAAAACGCCGTCTGATGGGCGCGCGGCTGCCAGTTGCGGGCGCGAAACCATGCATCAAATTGCGGCAAGAGTTTTTGCGTGTCGGCCATAGGCTGACTATAAGCCTTGAGAACAAGTGCGGGAAACTATCTGCCCAAATGCGCTGCCAAGTCGCGGGCCAATTGCACGCTCGCCGCCT
Source organism: Alphaproteobacteria bacterium (assembly GCA_009920875.1). GTDB lineage: Bacteria > Pseudomonadota > Alphaproteobacteria > RS24 > RS24 > UBA8337. The sequence goes on from RFZE01000015.1 coordinate 12,691, forward strand.
CGGCCGCATGGGAGACACGGCATAGGCATAAGAAACTATGCGTCAATTCACCAAAACAATAATGCGTCACCTGATTGCCGACCGCGCTTAACGCTTCAGCATATTCATTGCCTTGATCGCGTATCGGGTCAAATCCAGCCGTGGCGATAATGGCGGGTGGCAATTTTTGCAAATTTTCATTATGCAGCGGATTGGCCCAGGCATGGTCCATCCCCTTGCCGTCGGGAAACACATTGGCGTTGAACATTTCCATTGTCGCTTTTGAGAGCGGAAACATATCGGCGCAGCTCTCCATTGAGCCAGCGGCCGTTATGTCGGTACTGACCCAGGGATAAATCAGCAATTGCGCCGCCGGTAGGGCGATTTTTTCAAGCTTCGCCTTATCGCGCAATAGCTGACACATGACAGAAGCGATGAGGCCACCGGCGCTGTCTCCGGCCAGCGCGACACGGCGGCGGTCAATGCCCAGATTTTCCGCATTATCATGCACATAATCCCACAGCGCCAAGCCGTCCTCAATGGCGGCAGGAAAAGCGTGTTCCGGGCATAAGCGATAATCCAGCGTAATCACTTTGGCACGACATTCATCGGCCAAAAGCGAACAGAAATAATCATCGGTCAAATGGTGCATAATCACCAAGCCTCCCTGATGGAAAAACAGAATACCCGGATCGGTATCGCTGGCCCGCTTCGGCTCGTAAATACGCGCTTTCAGCGTCGCCGTGGCCAGCGGCAATTCGACATCGCGGATTTTGACTCGGCGACGGCGCGGCGCGATGGCGTCAAAGCTGTTTCCCGCTTCACGAATTTGCGCCAAGCTCGGTGTTTCATGATTTTGAGCGGCGGCACGTTTGGCCGCCAAATTGGCCAATATTTGGATATTGCTGTCCATTACAAAACCATCCACCTCAATCGGCGGACCGGCCATATGGCGCACCAGCCGACGCGGCGCGCGGCGCAAGGCACTAAGAATTAGATTTTGAACATTCACCCGAATTGCCTCCCAGAAGGCAATTAGACTATTTAATCTCACGCCCCGTCAATGCCGCCATCAATGCCGCGCATAAAAAGTTTGGTGGCAAATCGCGCCGCCCCTTGCGGATCAATCTTATCGCCCTGCATAATTTCATCGAGAATGGAAAAGGCGACACCGCCAATGGCGGCGGTCAGCAAAGCCGCATCATTTTGCGGAATCATGCCGAGCTTCATGGCGCGCTCAATATCTTGCCGCATTTCTGCCAAACCGGCCGTCACTTGCGGCCCGCGCATATTAATATTGCCGCCATCGCGCCCGCGATTGGAGCGCACCAAATGATAGGTCTCTGGGTTTTCCGCATAATAGCTGAAATAAGTGAGATAGCTGGCCTCGATAAACTGCTCAAAATTATCGGCCTCTTGGCGCGCGGCTGATAAAAGCGCGCGCAATTCTTCACCGCTTTCTTGCGTCAGCGCCTCAAACACCTCTTCTTTATTGGTGAAATAATTATAAAACGTGCCGGTCGCCAAAGTGGTGCGGCGGATAATATCACGCACGGTCGCCCCGCCATATCCCAATTCCGCAAACACGGTGCGCGCCGCTTGTAAAATCGCATCGCGATTGCTGGCACGATTGCTGGCGCGTTTGCCATCGCGTTTTGTCGACGTCGTATTTCGGGTTTCAATATTCATCTACTCAACTTAGGCCAATCATATGAGAAAGCCAAACCAGTGCTATTGATCACGCAAGAAATTGTGCGGCCAATTCAGGCGGGCGACAAATAATGGCCGTCTTGCTATCGCTGACCAAAGGGCGTTCGAGCAAAATCGGGTTCTCGGCCATCGCCTTAATCAACGCAGCCTCGTCATTTTCATTTTTCAAGCCCAGTTGTTTATACACCGCCTCGCCGGTGCGCATCATGGCGCGCACATCGCCGCCGCTTTTGGTCGCCAAATCTTCCAGCTCCGCCACAGAGAGGCCGGTTTTCAAATATTCGACAATGTCGAATTCTGCCCCGGCCTCGGTCAATAGGGCCAGCGCTTGCCGCGATTTGGAACAGCGCGGATTGTGATAAATCTTCAAGCTCATTTTGTCTCTTTCACATCACTTCCAATGGCTTCTTCAATATGGGTAAATCCGTCAGCGCGCAAGCGCGCTGCCAAATCGCGTTTCATGCGGGTGACCAAGCCCGGCCCTTCATAAACCAGACCGGTATAAAGCTGCACCAGCGACGCACCGGCGCGGATTTTGGCATAGGCCTCTGCCGCCGACGACACGCCGCCGAGCCCGATAAGGGTCAGCTTGCCACCATTGGACTGACAAACGGCGCGATAAACGGCACGCAACATATCGGTCGAGGCATCAAATAAAGGTGCCCCCGACACGCCCCCCGCCTCACCGGCATATTTGCTGCCCGCCACGCCATCGCGCGCCAAAGTGGTATTGGAGATAATCAGCCCGTCAATATTTTCGGCCAGTGCCAATTCGGCCAACCCAATCGCCTCTTCATGGCGCATATCGGGTGCTATTTTGACCAGCACCGGAATGTCCGGCGCGGCAGCACGCACGCGGCGCATAATCTCGCCCGCCGCTTCACCGCTTTGCAAATCACGCAAGCCCGGCGTATTGGGCGACGAAATATTGACGGTCAGATAATCGGCGCAATCGGCAAACCGCGCCGCCCCTGTCTCATAATCGGCAATGCGGTCTTCCGCCTCCTTATTGGCACCAATATTGACCCCGACCGGGCGCGCCAAAGGGCGCGTGTCTTGCAAGCGCTGCAAGGCTGCGGCTTGGCCGCGATTATTGAAGCCCAAGCGATTGATGAGCGCGCCGTGTTGCGGCAAACGAAACACGCGCGGGCTTGGATTGCCGGGCTGCGGCAAAGGGGTCAGCGTGCCTATTTCGGCAAAACCGAAACCGATGCGATGAACCCCGGCAATGGCCGTGCCGTCTTTGTCAAAACCCGCCGCCATGCCGAACGGATTGGCGAAATCAAGCCCCAAAATGCGCTGCGCTAAAATCGCCTCATCTTGCGGCGGCGTGCCGAAACGACCCAGCATATTGAGGCCGCGCAAGGTCAAACCATGCGCCGTCTCGGGCGGCAGGGTGAAGAGCATGGGACGCAGGAAGCGATAAAGGCTCATGCCGCCGCTCCATTTAAAAAAGCGCTCAGACCGTCGCGCGCCGCATTTAGCTTGAACCGCGCACCCACCATATCTTCATTAAGCGGCCCATAAAGATGCGGAAACAGCACCCCGTCGCGCGATGGCTCCCAGCGCAAGGCCGCGCCGCAAGCCGCTGCGTCCACTGCCAAAATCATCAAATCATCATGGCCTGAAAAATGCGCATCCAAAGTCGCCTCCAATTGCGCGGCATCGGAAAAATGGACATAGCCGTCCGCCGCATCAATACCTGTGGGTGTGAGGCTGGCATCGCGCTGCAATTGCGCATCGGCCTCAACGGTCAAGATTTTGTATATCATCTGCCCCATAAAGCAGAGATAGCAGGATTCCTAAGCCGACAGCAATTTGCCGTCACGACCCGCCGCGATAAGCGCACAGGTTTTTTGCAAGCCGTAAAGCGCGGCAAAAGAACCAAAGCGCGGGCCCTGGCTTTGCCCCAAAAGAATTTCATAAAGCGCTTGAAACCAGCCGCGCAAATTTTCTTCAAAATGCGCCATGCCGGTGGCGTAAACTTCCGTCTGAATGGTCTCGCCATCCGCGTCATGAGGCAGGGCTTCAAGGCGCGCCAGCAAATCATCCAAAGCGGTTTTTTCCGCCTCACTGGCAGCGCGATAGGTTTTATTGGGCGCGACAAAATCGCGATAATAGGCCAAAGCATAATCGGTCAAACGGTCGAGAAACGGATGCGTCTCTGCCGTCGTGCCCGGCGCATAAGTGTCGATAAAGCCCCATAGCACATCCTTGTTTTCGGCATTGGAAGCCGAAACCAGATTGAGCAAAAGCGCGAAAGAGACCGGCGAAGCACTTTGCGGCACACCGCCATTGTGGATATGAAAAGCCGGATTGGTCAGTTTTTGCGCCTCATCCATTGCGGCAAATTTATCGACAAAAGTGACATATTCATCGACCGCTTTCGGGATCACATCGAAGTAAAGCCGTTTGGCTTTGCGCGGCGCTTGGAACATATAAAGCGACAGGCTTTCTTGCGGCGCATAGGTCAACCATTCCTCAATGGTCAGCCCATTGCCTTTTGACTTGGATATTTTTTCGCCGTTTTCATCGAGGAAAAGCTCATAGGAAAAGCCCTCGGGCGGGGTATGGCCCAGCGCTTTGGTGATGCGTGACGATAATTTGACCGATTCTGACAAATCCTTACCCGCCATTTCATAATCAACTTCAAGCGCCGCCCAACGCATCGCCCAATCGGCTTTCCATTGCAGCTTGCACGCCCCGCCCGTCACGCGCGTTTCCATTTCAGCGCCGCTATCGGGATGTTTATAACGCACCGTTCCGGCCGCCATATCGACCGGCTCAATCGCCACCATCAAGACTTTGCCGCTGGTCGGACAAATCGGCAAAAACGGCGAATAGGTCTGGCGGCGTTCTTCGCCCAAACTCGGCAAGATAATGTCCAAAACAGCCTGATACTTTTCCAGCACTTTCAACAAAGTCGCGTCAAACGCACCGCTTTGATAATGCGCCGTGGCCGAGATAAATTCATAATCAAAGCCGAAACTGTCGAGAAAGGCTTGCAGCCGCGCATTATTGTGATGCGCAAAACTGTCATATTTTTCAAACGGGTCAGGCACGGCGGTCAGCGGCTTGTCGAGATGCTCGGCCAATAAATCGCCATTGGGAATATTGTCGGGCACTTTGCGCAAGCCGTCCATATCATCGGAAAAGCAAATCAAGCGGCTTTTCTTCTCCGGCGCCAGTAAGTGAAAGGCTTGGCGCACCATTGTGGTGCGCGCCACTTCACCGAAAGTGCCGATATGCGGCAGGCCGGAAGGGCCATAGCCGGTTTCGAATATCACCTCATCGCGGCCCAGCTTTTCGGCGCGCTCTGCCGAGATCGCCTCACCGAACATCAGCAACTGCAACCGGCCTACCTCGGCAAAAGCCAGGTCCTCTTTGACGTTTGCAACTCGCATGTCCATGAGGTGATCCCGTTGAGAGACTGCCATGGTGTACGCATAGGTGTCGGTATCTCCGGTACGCTCCCGCTCTTTTATGAACGAGTGCAGGCGAAGCATGGCCCCCTCTACTGTCTCCCGCGAATCCTCTTTGGTAATAGAACGCTCACGCCCGAGCATTTGCTCATCCGTGTCCCCTTGTTCCGGAATATTAAATACTGTACCGTGCCCGTTTTCCTCGGAGGGAACATACACCCCACGGGCGTACTCCTGGTTGGCAATCTCGATCTCGGCGTTCAACCCCTTGAGTAGTTTGTTAACTTCCTCAACCTGAGCACTGTCCACCTTCTCGGCTTCCATCTTCAGGCGGACGCGAACGGCTTGACCGCGATCTTGCATGCGCTGCATCATCATGGCATCCTCAATGGTGACCGCCGCTGCTGGGATTTGGGGCACATCGTCTTGGTAGCGCATAACCCCGGTGTGCGGCGTGTAGAGGGAGCTAGGACCGACACTGCGCACGAGACTGGCGATCGCGCCGACTTTGGCGGCCTCGGCAGCACCATTGGTTCGATACTGCACCGTGGGGCCGTAGGAGGTGAACGCAACGTTATAAAGGATGATTTTACCGGCCGCTTCTGCCGCGCGCTCGCGTAACTCATCAAAGGAATTGACGACGAGGACATCGCCTTCAATGCCTTCCGGGGGCGTGCCGATAGAACCGCCTAGGCCCAGAATCTGCATATCCGCCTCTCGTGGCGATAGGAGGGTAAGCGACTCTGCACCACGAACCCAGTGAGGGACGAGGACTTCTTCCTTGCGGACATTCTCGAGTCCATCGGCCTGCATTTCGGCAACAATCCAATCGATGGCCTGCTCGAGATTCTCGCTTCCAGAGAAGCGCGGACCAAAGGTGTCGGTGAGGTAGGCTAGCCGTTCGAAGGTCGAGGAGTCGGCCAGCGCATGTTCAATAATCTCATCGGCAACGGCCTGATACGCTCTAACCCAGGTGGTGTCCTGCGCCGAAGCAGCCTGTAAGTAAATAGCGAATACGATTAATGAAGCGATGGAACGTAGCATATCGAGTCTAGTTTGTTAGCGGCCTCTCAAGGTACGTGACTGCCTTTGGCGGTGTGAACATCGATTCCCCCTCGTCGCATGATATCTGAGTCAAACGCGTGGCAATCGCTAGACCAAAAGACCCCGCTCTTATGGCGCTGGTACCTCGGAATATTCGGTTTCTTATCGGTGCTGGGTTGGTTTGCCTTCGACTTCGTAAACCTCTTTAAGCCTGGTGGTCTGTGGTTTGGCGTCGGTCCGCTCGCCCTGCTCACGCTAATCCTGGTCGGCGGCTGGCTCCTGCCGCCGGTGTACTACCGTCGCTGGCGGTATAGACTCTCCGACGCGGCCTTGTGGATCAACCGCGGCGTGGTGGTGCAGGTGGATAGTCTCGTGCCGTTTCTGCGGATTCAGCATATGGATGTGAGCCAGAATATGATCGAACGAGAACTCGATCTCGCGCGTCTACTGGTATACACCGCGGGCGTCCGTGACAACGTTATTGTTCTTCCGGGTCTAAAGCGAGCGGAGGCCGACCGGCTACTCGAGGTGCTCCGCGCACGGGTGCAGGATGAAACCCTCTGATCCGGTCGATTTTCGTCGGCTCCATCCGGCCACGCTCATCCAGCGGTGGATTGTCAGTATTCCCGGGCTCATTCTCGTGGCTTGGCCGGTATTCGTCACCAACGATCGCAGCACCGTCTTTTACCTCGTGCTCCTGCTCGTAGGGGCGGGTATCGCGTTTCCCATTCGCATCGCGCAATACTGGTATTATCGCTATGGCTTGCGCGCCGATGCCTTGGTCATCGAATCGGGCATTTTCAACAAGCGCAA
>RFZE01000141.1 GCA_009920875.1 Alphaproteobacteria bacterium
CCACACGGGCGCCGGGATTTTTCAACCCGGCCTGGCCGAGCGCTTCGCAAATCGGAACATAAAGCCTTGGCGCAACGGCGAGGTAAAAAATGCGCGGGCGCGCATCTTGTGACAATGCCGCTTTGACGCCGTCCCAGTCGGCTTTTTCGTCGGTTGCATCAATTTCGCAATAGCTCAACAGAGTGGCAAATTTCTGCCATTTCTCTTCAACGAAACTATCGGTGGCAGCGCTGCAGCTTTGCCTGACTAAATCCAGAAATGCCGCCGCCTCCATGGCGCCGCGCGCCACGCCAATTATACGGCTGCTATCGTCGATCTGGCCGTCACAATATCGGTGGAATAGGGCGGGCAAAAGTTTTTGCCGCGATAAATCACCGGTGACGCCGAAAATCACGATATCAAAAGGTTCGACGGGCACGAACTCTGCCACGGCAATCTCCTATGCCAAAGAATGAGCGCCAAAATAGCGCTAAGATGACAACGTTGTCAAACGGTGTGTAAAAATGCTTTTTTCTTTGCGATAATGCGCCGAATGATTTACGGGCAGCTTTCGCGAATGATGATTTCGGTCGAGAATTCAAAGCGCGATTGGTCAAGCGTTTTGGCATGCACCCACTCAATAAGTTTTTGGGTCGATAAATGCGCCATTTCATCGACCGGCTGCGCCAAAGAGGTGATGGTCGGCCACATGGCGCGTGCAAATGGGCTATCGTCAAAACCGACAACGCTTAAATCCTGGGGAACTTTTTTTCCATTGCCCAATGCGGCAACAATTATCCCGACCGCCATTTTATCATTGGCGGCAAATATGCCAGTAACATTGGGTGCTTTTTTCATCAATATATCAAAAGCCGTAAACCCGGATTGCATAGAAAAGTCACCGGCCAGGCGCACGGCATTTTTCTTGGGAATTTTAGCCACATCAATGGCTTCCCAAAAGCCAGCTTCGCGCTGGCGGCTGGCCGCATGACTGTCCAGCCCACTGATAAAGGCCAAGTGCTGGTGGCCGCGCGCAATCAAATAATCGGTAATGCTGCGGCCGGCGTTTTTCTCGTCAATGAAAACATTAATGGCGCTTTTTTTCTTTTTGCCCGGTGAGATAAGCGCATAGGGAATATTGCGTTCTTCAATCTCTTTAATGACCGCCGTATCATCGCTGACCGGCGGCGATAAAATCACCCCATCGACCTCAAAGCGCAGCAAATAGTCAAGCAACGCTTGTCGATAGGAGCCTTTTTGCGGCACCAGTTTTTCAGCCACCGCATAATAGCCTTGTTCGGAACAGGCGCGGCGCATGCCTTCATATATTTCCGAGAGATAATCCGTATTTGGATTGTCATGAAAATGCGAAATGACAAAGCTGCGCTTGCTGGCCAATTGGCGGGCCGAAATATTCGGGCGGTAGCCGAGATCGCGCGCCACGCCCAAAACCAAATCGCGTTTTTGTTGGCGCACATTGGGGGCGTTATTGAAGACGCGCGAGACGGTTTTAATTGACACGCCTGCCTTCTCAGCGATGTCTTCAATTGTTAGTTTCTTGTTTGTAGACATGTTATCCCCTAGCTACAAAATATGCGATATTTGCAAAGGCGCAAGCTCGATCAGCTCACTTTTATGAATTTAAGGGCATACTCCTTCGGCTTTGTTTATCGCCAATTTTGTTAAGCTTAATTTTAGCGAACCATTAGTTTCCAGTAAAAGTGGTGCGTTTACAAAGCGAGGGTTAAGCCCAGCCTTCGTAAAACAACTCAGTGGAACGTTAAGCTTTTGCCACTCGCCCAGCGAGCTTCGCGAGAGTTGTTCTGTAATATCAAGTTTGGCGCCGCAATTGTCCCCACACCCGACAGCCCAGAATACCTGTTCCGATGGTGCTTCGTCGAGGCGGTAGTGCAAGGACAGGCTTAATTCTGAAACTCGACCGAAAGCGGTAAGGTCCGTATGACGCTGGGTTTGTATGCTCAGCAATCCCCGTCCAAGTGCATTTGCCTTGTAAACCGATCTATTCGAAAAACAAAAATCTATGCTCTACGATCCTGAGAAAGTAAAAATGTATTTCCCCCCGAATTTTCTGCCGTTTCTCTATTAAGTATGCCTAACTTGGAGATTCAATTTTACAGCCTTATGATTCAGCACATACGTCAAAGCATTCCCTCCTCCATTGTGGTTTTCCTGGTAGCACTTCCCTTGTGCCTAGGTATCGCGCTAGGCTCGGGCGCTCCGTTAATTTCAGGCATTATTGCCGGGGTCGTAGGCGGCATTGTCGTCGGTGCTATCAGTGGGTCGCACTTGAGCGTATCTGGACCCGCAGCCGGACTCATTGCTATTGTTATCGTTGCTATTTCAGACCTCGGTGGATTTGACACCTTCTTATTAGCTGTCTTTTTGGCTGGACTTTTCCAGGTTGCCTTTGGATTCTTGCGGCTCGGAATTATTGGACACTACATTCCCAACACGGTCATTAAAGGCATGATGGCCGCCATCGGCTTAATTTTAATCCTCAAGCAGATTCCTCACTTAGTAGGATACGACGTAGACTTTATGGGTGATGAAGGCTTTCTACAAAGAGCCAACGAGAATACGTTTAGTGCTGTCCAGCATGCACTTGGCGCTTTTACATTTGGGCCTACCGTAGTGGGATTTTTTAGCCTAATTGTCCTCATCGCTACCCAAACTTTTGGCTATGCACGCTTCGGCATTTCCAAATTCCTCCCAGCTCCTCTGCTGGTGGTCCTGGCGGGCACAGCCCTTGGCTATGGCTTGGGTCAAGTCACCCCCGAATGGACGATTCTCGCCGAGCACAGTGTCCAACTCCCCAACTGGAAGGAGGGGCTAACCTCCCCCAACTTCGGCGCCTTTGGAAACCTGGACGTTTGGATTGTTGCATTGACCATTGCCGTCATAGCCAGCATTGAAACCCTCCTTTGTATTGAGGCCGCAGATAAAATGGATCCTCTAAAGCGCGTCACGCCTACCAACCGAGAACTCATCGCACAAGGGGTCGGAAACAGTGTCTCGGGCCTAATTGGTGGTCTTCCCATCACGTCGGTCATCGTACGTACTTCAGCGAACGCCCAGATGGGTGCTCGGCATAAATCCAGTGCCATTATGCATGGTGTCATTCTTGCGGGAGCCGTTATCGCGATCACGCCCGTATTGAATCGAATCCCACTTGCCGTCCTG
>RFZE01000142.1 GCA_009920875.1 Alphaproteobacteria bacterium
TTGATATGTCGGAATATATGGAAAAGCATGCCGTGGCGCGTCTCATCGGGGCGCCGCCCGGCTATGTCGGTTATGAAGAAGGCGGCGCGCTGACCGAGGCAGTGCGGCGGCGACCTTATCAGATTGTGCTGTTTGACGAGGTTGAAAAAGCCCATGCCGATGTTTTCAACGTGCTGCTGCAAGTGCTCGATGATGGACGGCTGACTGACGGGCAGGGGCGCACGGTCAATTTCAGCAATAGTTTGATTATTTTGACGTCAAATTTGGGCGCCCAGCATTTGGCTGCATTGCCCGATAAAAAAGCGGCCTCGGCGGCGCGCGACGCGGTGATGGAGGAGGTGCGCGGCGCTTTCCGTCCGGAATTTATCAATCGGCTTGATGATATTGTTTTGTTTGATCGATTAAAACCTGAGCATATGGGTGCCATTGTCGATATTCAAACGGCGCGCTTGCGTGACCGGCTGGTACCGCGCGGCTATGAGATAAGTCTCAGCGATGCCGCGCGGGATTATCTGGCGACGCAAGGTTATGATGCGGTATATGGCGCGCGGCCTTTGAAAAGGGTGATACAGCGCGACGTGCAAGACCGTCTTGCCGAGGCCCTATTGGCCGGTGAATTGGGTGATGACAGCAAATTATTGATTGATCTGGCCAAGGGTGAGATCGCCATTAAGCGGCAAAAACAACTTGTGCATTAACGGTTCTGGGCGGCGCTTAAATTGCGCCGCGGCAAAGAACGCAGGCGATTATCATTGGTCGCCAAGGCATTCATGCGGCTGCCAATGGCGGCTTGCGCATTGCGCAATTTTTCCAACCCTGCTGTGTTCAGCGCGCGCTCGGGCGGCACATCGAGGTCGCGCGGATTGACGGGTTTTTTATGGCGCAGCACTTCATAATGAAGATGCGGGCCGGTGGCGAGGCCGGTCGAGCCGACATAGCCGATAATCTGACCTTGCTTGACCTTTGCGCCCTTTTTCAAGCGCCGCGCATAGCCGTTCATATGAGCATAAGCGGTTTCATAGCCATTGCGGTGGCGGATGCGGATATATTTGCCGAAATCGCCATTGCGTCCCAGGGCAACAATCGTGCCGCTGCCGGCGGCATAAATCGGCGTGCCCCGCGGCGCGGCAAAATCGAGGCCGCGATGCAAGCGCGTATAACCGAGAATCGGATGACGGCGCATGCCGAAACGCGACGACAGGCGCGCCCCGTCGACCGGGGTTTTCATCAATAGCCGCTGCACACTGCGTCCGTCTTCATCGTAATAAGCAAAGCTGCCATCATCATGCGCCAGCCGCCAATAGGCATAACGCTTGCCGCGATTGGTCAGCGCTGCGAAAATTATTTCACCCTCTTCAGCCAATTGATTGTTCTCATCAAAGCGGCGCGTATATAGAACCTCCAATTGATCGCCTTCGCGCATATCACGTTGGAAATCGATTGAGAAAGAGAACAGACGAATGAGTTCAACGACCAAATTGGGCGACATGCCGCCGCTCCGCGCCGCCTCATAAACCGAGCTGGAAATCAGCGTATCGGCCAGAAAAAATCGTTCCGATAGCGGCCGCACTTGCTTCACCACATCAAAGGATAAGTGACCGGTGCGGCGCACAATCAGCCTTTGGCGTGGTTCGGGGATAAAATCAAAGCCGGCAAAGCGCATGGCAGCGCTGTCGGCTGATGCGCCGGCCGGCCATTCCTCAAAGATTCGCACTTTCTGACCGATTTTTAGCGTGCGCGGGTCAAATTGCGTACGCAAGGCGTCCAATGCCGCATCGGCTTCGACGCCGTTAATGCCGGCACGCGCTAAAAGCGCCGCCAGACTGCCGCCGGCGCGCAGTTCATCGGTTTGATGGTCGCGCTGCATGGGCGTCAAGGCGGCCCATTGGGTGGCCAGCGTCGCATGCGATGGCGCCGGTTTGGCGCTCAATACGGGTTTCGGCATATCGGGCAGCAATAAGCGACTGGCCAGCCAGCCGGTCAAAATAAGCGCGGCAATAACCGCAAAATTAAACCTCAAACGGGCACGTCGGCGGCGCGCTTGCTGTGCCAAAAGGGCGGCGTCAGCGCGCTCGGTTTCGGCTTGGCCATTTATGCCTTGGGCATCTTCCATTGGCCGCAAAATGGGCTGTGTCGGCAATTTATGTCAATAGATCATTCATTGTGTAAAAACCGCTAGCGATGCAATAAGGCATCACCACAATATGTGGGGGGTAATGGCGGTTTTGAGCCACTATTGGCGGCACATGAAATTATTTTCACATTTTTTCGATTTTTTCGAAAAAAGCCTTTGACAGGGCGGGTTCGCCCACTTATACACGCTGCAGTTTCAACGAAGGTTCATCAGTAACCCCGTTGGGCATAAGAGGTTCCCGCATATCGGGATTGGGCTTGATTGAGTTCGGCTCTTATGGAATCAATACTGATCCTCACCGAGGATAAAGGCACCAAGTCATTCAAACCCATGGGTTTAATGGCGCGGGGCTTTTCGCTTCGGCTAAAGGCTTCAAAAGAAGCTTTGTGTGAGGGCCAAAAGAGTAATCTGGCGGCAGCTGTTTGACATGGTTGATATTGAAAGAGAAACGTGGACGGCGGTGTCCTGGCGTGTCGATGGGCTTTGACTTCGGTCATGGCGATATCGGCGACAAGACATGCAGTCATATTTTTGATTGCTAAACGTTACGTCTTACGTTTCTTCCACTCCTATGCCTGTGCCGATTTATCGGATTGGGTATAGAGTAGTGGGAACTCGTTAATACGCATCATATCGTATGATATGGTTTGAACGTTTAGTAATGTGATGATTGCAAGAATCAAACTTGAGAGTTTGATCCTGGCTCAGAACGAACGCTGGCGGCAGGCCTAACACATGCAAGTCGAACGAGAAGCTTCTTCGGAAGTGGACAGTGGCAGACGGGTGAGTAACGCGTGGGGATCTGCCCAGAGGTTCGGGACAACCATTGGAAACGATGGCTAATACCGGATAAGCCCGCAAGGGGAAAGATTTATCGCCTTTGGATGAACCCGCGTAAGATTAGCTAGTTGGTGAGGTAATGGCTCACCAAGGCGACGATCTTTAGCTGGTCTGAGAGGATGATCAGCCACATTGGGACTGAGACACGGCCCAGACTCCTACGGGAGGCAGCAGTGGG
>RFZE01000143.1 GCA_009920875.1 Alphaproteobacteria bacterium
CCGAAGACCAAAATAGCGGTCAGTGGCACTTGCAGTGTCGCCGATAAAATCATCAGCTTGGCGGGAAAAGCCATATCACCGGCGCCGCGATAGGCCGCGCCCAAAGTGCTGCCGAGCCATAAAATCAGACCGGCGCTGAACAGCACCCAGCAATAACTCATCGCCATGTCGAGAATGACGCCACCGCCGCCGAGCAAGATGAGCAATTGCCGACCAAAGAGGACGAACAGGATGAAAAAAGCGGCAGCACCGATAATCGCGCCATAAATGGCATGCCAAACCAGCCTTTCGGCATTATCGCGATCGCCGTGGCCCAGCGCGCGCGCAATCGATGCGGTGATGGCCCCGCCCAGCGGCCCGCCTGACATGGTTTGCACCAAAATCAGCAAAGGAAAGACCAGCGCAATCGCCGCCAGCGCCTCGGTGCCGAGGCGACCGACCATATAAATTTCCGCCAGATTGACACAAGCCTGCAAGGTAAAGGCGAGCGTGTTCGGCGCGGTCATTTGCAACAGCAAACGCAACGGCGGCTGGGTCAGCATGGCATGGGTGCGGTCGGTCATGAAATTATCCCGTGTGGCGAATTGGCGACAGCATAGATGCGATGCGGTAAATCACCTAGAGTTAAAGCGATGGGCAAATTTGAACCGATTTTGCAAACCGACAGATTGCTTTTGGTAAATTTTACCGAAGCGCATTTGGACGATTTTGCCGCCATGAATGGTGATGCCAAGGTGATGGAATTTTTTCCCGCCACGCAAAGCCGCGATGAAAGCGCAGCCTTTCTGGCGCGCATCATGGCGCATCGCGAACAGCACGGCTATTCGCTGTTTGCCCTGCATTTGAAGCAAGACGATAAATTTGTCGGCTTTACCGGTCTGTTGCGCGCTGAATTTAGCGCGCATTTTACCCCGGCAGTTGAAATTGGCTGGCGTTTCCCGAAATTTGCTTGGGGACAGGGCTTGGGGCCGGAGGCGGCGCGCGCCTGTCTGACATATGGGTTTGAAACATTGGCGCTTGATGAAATCGTGTCGTTCACGGCGGCACAAAATAAGCGGTCCATTCGGGTGATGGAAAAAATTGGTATGCAGCATGATACCGCCGATGATTTCGACCACCCGCATTTGGCGGCGGGCCATTGGCTGTGCCGCCATGTGCTTTATCGTAAACGGAGGTTTTCATGAAAAATGTTGCATGGTTGAAATGGGGCGGCACGGCCTTTGTGCTGTCGGGCATATTGCTGACCAATTTGAACCTTTACCCGCTCAATATTCTTGTTCACGGCACCGGCTCGCTGGGCTGGACGCTGGCCGGTATCATCACCAATGATCGCGCGCTGACGGTTAATTTCGGCATGCAAATGCCGCTTTTCGCGCTCGGCTATGCAAAAATGGGCGGCCTGTTTTAAGACGCTAAATCATTGCACCGTTGCCCGAATTGACGCAAAATTTGACCAGCTATTAGGAGTTTTGTCATGCGTAAACCGCTTCTCGTCTTGCTTGTCGCTCTATTGGCCTTGCCATTGGCGACCCCGCTCATTATCAGCGAGGCCAATGCCTTGCCGAAATGCCGCAATGTTGCCGGTTATGAGCCCAAGCCGACCTGCGAGGCGCGCAATCAACGGGCGCAATGGCAGGCCGAACAAACGGCGCGCATGACGGCGCAATTGGTGGCTGATGCATTGGCGCAGCAGGCCGCCGCCGACAAGCAAGCAGACGGAGAAGAGGGCGGCTTTATGGCGACAGTAAACGGCATTATCGGCACGGTCGTTGAGACGGTGAGCGGCTTGTTCTAAAAATTCCGTTTAACCATCTGATGCGCTGCGCGCTTCATCATTGGCCAGTTTTTCAGCCAAATCATTGCTGAGCAGCGCGTCAAAACCCGCTTTCAGGCTTTTGCGCTTTAAAAGCCGCTTCAGTTTTTTGCGCGGCCAAGAGATGAGCACACTGCCTTCATGCGCATGCACGGTGGCGGTGGCGGGGACATCTTGCGAGAAGGAAATCTCGCCAATCAGAATATTGTCGCCGACGTCAATCTCTTTATCGCTTTTGCTGACCGTGGCACCGCCCGAAACAATGTAATAAAGCGTCTTGCCGGGCTTGCCCTGTTCGGTCAATTGTAGCGGCGCATCAAGGGTCTGCCAGCTACAAGGCTGCATCAGGCGGCGGAAATCACCTTCAGAAAATTGCGGCATTTCTTTTTTTAGCGCTTGTTCTTCCGGCGTTAGCGGCGTGGTGAAGCGGTCGCGCAGGTTCGCCCAAATCACCGCCATATTGACCAGCAAAATGGCCACGGCCCATAGCAAGGCAAAGAAATTACCGTTACCCAGCGCAAAGCCATAAACGAAGACCGCCGCGCCGACAGCGAACACGGCGCGTGACAAAATCACATCGCGGATAAGGAAGCCGACGAGGAATACCGCCGCGCCGACATTGAAAACAAGAAACTGAGACATAAAATCCTCTAAACTTTGGTAGAATCATAGCGTAGCTTGGCACTAAGTTCCATCACTAAGCGGTGACATTATGACTGACATTTCTTCTGTCTCTCTTTTGCCGGACGCGCTGGCGGCGCGGTTTAAGGCGTGGCGGCAAGATGGTTTCGACGAGGCGCATTTTGCCGAATTGGCCAAGGGCCAAAGCCCGATGGCGATGGTGATTTCATGCTGCGACAGCCGCGTGCAATCGACCGAGATATTCGATGTTCCGGCCGGCTCGTTTTTCATTCACCGCAATATCGCCAATTTGGTGCCGCCCTATCAGCCGGGGGGCAATGGGCATGGCACGGCCTCGGCTTTGGAATATGCAGTGAAGGCGCTGAAAGTGCCGCATCTCATCATTATGGGGCATTCGGCCTGCGGCGGTGTGCAAGCGTGCTATGAGATGTACGAAAATAATGTCGCGGCGGAAGATGCCAGTTTTGAATTTGTCGGCCATTGGCTGGAGACTTTGCGTCCGGCGCATGGCCGCATCAGCGGCACTGAAGAGTCGGCGCGCCTCATCTCTATGGGGCATCAGGGGGTTATCGGCTCGCTCGATAATCTGATGGGCTATCCGTTTATCGCGGCGGCGGTGGAAGCGGGGGCGCTCAGCCTGCATGGGCTGTGGCATGATATCGGCCCCGGC
>RFZE01000144.1 GCA_009920875.1 Alphaproteobacteria bacterium
GTTTTTCAAACGCCTTTTATAACGGCGCAATTGTTTTTCGATTTTGCCGATCGATTGGTCAAAACAGGCATAGACATCATGCGCCGCCCCTGAAGCATGCAAATAAAGGCCGCTATCGAGATGCAGCGCGCAAGCGGCTTGAAATTCATGGCCCTGTTTGGAAAAAGTGACGTTAATCTCGGCCGAGCGCTCAAAATATTTGCTCACCGCCTCATTGAGGCGGTTTTCCACATGCGCCTGCAAAGCAGCGCCGGTTTCCATATGGCGGCCGGTAATATGAATATTCATCTCTATCTCCTTTTCTTTTTGACATTGTGATGGCTCAAAACAACCCGTGCGGCGCGGCGCACCGTGGGCAGGCAGAGATGAAAACGCATGCCTGCTTCAAGGCACTCGCGAGACATAACTGTGCCTGAAGCATGGCCCAGAGTCGAGTCGGCAATCAATGAGCGGCGCGTTAAAGGGTGAAATCATCGCCCAAATAATGCGCGCGCACCGCCTCATTATTGACAATCTCATCAGCCGTGCCTTCGGTCAGCACATGGCCGTCATGCATAATCACGGCGCGGTCAATAATGCTCAGCGTTTCGCGCACATTATGGTCGGTGATCAACACGCCGAGGCCGCGATCTTTCAATTGCGCCACAAGCTCGCGAATATCGCTTATGGCAATCGGGTCAATACCGGCAAAAGGCTCGTCGAGCAAAATAAAGCTGGGGTCGCTGGCCAAAGCACGGGCAATCTCGACGCGGCGGCGTTCGCCGCCCGACAGGGCGCCACCGGCTGATTTACGCACATGGGTAACGGAAAATTCCTGCAACAGATTTTCCAGCTTGTCGCGCTGCGCCTCGCGGTCGCTTTCAACCAATTGCAATATGGACATAATATTGGCTTCCACGCTAAGCGTCCTAAAAATTGAGGCTTCTTGCGGTAAATAGCCAATGCCGAGACGGGCGCGGCGATACATGGGCAAATGCGAGACATCTTGCCCGTCGAGCAAAATGCGCCCGCTATCGGGGCGCACCAGACCGGTAATCATGTAAAAGCTGGTGGTTTTGCCGGCTCCATTGGGCCCTAACAGGCCGATGGATTGACGCCGGTCAAATTGCAGCGACATGTTTTTGACCACTTGGCGTCCCTTATAGGATTTGCACAAATCAATCGCCTGCAGACCGCCGACTATCTGCTGCACGGCGATATTGCGCTCATCAGGCATATTATTTGCGGGGGAAGCAACGCTCATCATGGCGATAGTATAAAAGCGCGTGCACCTCAGCGCAATTCAATACGCGCGCGCGGCTTATCCGCATCGCCGGTCAGGTGCGCGCGCCCACTGACCACATCCAAGCTCAGTCGTGCGCCGCTTAACTGTCGCGCAGCGTCAACCCCATCCGTCATTGTCACATCGCCGGTCAATATTATGGTCTGGCGCGCCAAATCGACAAAAGCTTGCCGCGCTGTGGCACGGCGCGGCGCGCTGTCATCACCTGCGGCGGAGAGCAGCACCACTTGGCCGTCAGCTTGAATATTTTCTGCCGTGCCATTATCGGCAAATTTTATTGCCAATTGTTGGGCAGAAAGCGTCAATGGCCCTTGGCGCATTTGCGCATCCTTATTTAATTGTGCGTGCCCCGCGGCGCGCTGCCAGACCATAAGGCCGGCAGCAACATCGATCGGCGCTGTGCTGTCAGTGGCAAAACGCAAAGCCTGTGCTTGCGCGCGCTCTGCTGCGGCCAGCGGCCAAAGCAAGGCCAAGGTGACGAAAAAACGGGGCAATAAACGCATTTATCATTCACCCCCTGCAGCGATAAGGCGCATTTGGATATTGCGAAAGTGATAAATAGCTGCCTTGTCATCAGCCTCGAGCTGCGCGGCGCGCAATGTGCCGCTTGGCCCTTGCATGGTGAGACCTTTTTCGGCCAGCCAAACCGCATCGTTCAGCCGCATTTCCATTTTGGGGGCGCGCAATTCATGGCCGTCACTTGTTTTGGCCACCACATTGCCGGCAAGCCGCGCCACAGCATTTTTTCCGTTCTGTTGCGGGTCAAAAAACCCCTCATTGGCAGTGAAGAAAATACTTGGCTTTGCATCATTGGCGGCGACATTTAATCGCGCGCTTCGAAACACCATTGTGCCGTCATTTTTCTGCGCTCCTTGCAAGGCTGAGAAGCGATAGGCACGCCCATCGGTCAAGCGGCCGTCAAAGACCGGTTGATCAATGAGCAAGCGATTATCTTCATTATCCGGCGTCGCATCATGAGTGGAATTACGGGAAAAATCGGGATTGGCGGCCAACACTAAAAGACCCAGCAGCAAAACCGCAATGATAGGCAAAATGCGGCGCAAATGGATAATGCGCTGCGAATAGGCTTCTATATGAGCCGCTTCTTCTCTTTGCTTGTCGCGCCCGTCATCTGCCATGCGCGCTCCCTAATGGGCGAAAATATCCAAATCGTCCCAACCGGCCAGATCCATAGCGGCGCGCACCAGCACGAATTCAAAACATGCTTCCGCCATCGGGCGACGGCCTTCGCGGTCGAGCATGGTTTCGAGCTTTTCTTTCAGCGCGTGCAAATGCAGCACATCGGAGGCGGCATAGTTTAATTGCGCATCAGACAATTCCGGCGCGCCCCAATCGGAGCTTTGCTGCGCCTTTGACAAATCAACCCCCAGCAACTCACGACACAAATCCTTCAGCCCGTGGCGGTCGGTATAGGTGCGGGTCAATTTGGACGCGATTTTCGTACACCAAAGCGGCGCCGCATGCACATTCAAATATTGCGCAATCACCGCCAAATCAAAACGCGCATAATGGAAAATCTTGACCAAAGACCGATCGCCCAAAACCGCTTTCAAATTGGGTGCGTCATAATTTTCACCATCCAATTGAACAATATGCACCTCGCCGTCTCCGGCCGATAATTGCACCAAGCACAGGCGATCGCGCGACGGTTTTAACCCCAAAGTCTCAGTATCGACGGCGATGGCGCCGCTAAAGCTTAACCCTTCGGGCAAATCATTTTTGTGCA
>RFZE01000145.1 GCA_009920875.1 Alphaproteobacteria bacterium
CACGAATTGACGGCGCTGGCGGAGCGCTTGGATGGACTCGCCAATGCTTCGATGAAAGTGCGCGAGCATGACGGGCAATTGGTGTTTTTGCATGAGGTCGGCAGCGGCGCGGCCGACCGCTCTTACGGCATTCATGTTGCCGAGCTGGCCGGCTTGCCGAAAAACGTCACTTTGCGGGCGCGCCATGTCTTGGCGCAATTGGAAGAGAATGATGCAGCACAAGGCGGAGATAAACTCAATGCGTTGCCGCTATTTGAGGCGCGCCCTTTTGGGGCGGCACATGAACAAACGCAAGATATCCTGCGCGCTGCGCTTGCGGCGCTTGAGCCGGATCGGATGAGCCCGCGTGAGGCGCTTGACCGGATTTATCAATTGCAAGAACTGGCCGACAAGGGTGACGATACGGTTTAGCGGCGCGAGCGTTTCGCACCGTTTGACAAGCTTGTGAGAAGGCCGTGCTTTGGCCGCAATTCATGCTATATGAAGTCAACGAAATGGTTTCCCCTTGAAAGCGGGTAGAAAGGGCTGCCAAAATGGCAAAAAAAAATCCGGCAAAAAACTGCCAGCCGCCTCTGGCCGAGCGCTTGTCGGCTTTGGCGCAAGCGCATAAGGGCGATGAAAAAGGCCTGCGCCTCGCCGTGTTGGACACATTGCGTGCGCAAATGGCCGATGACCGCGCCGCGGCGCGCCGCGATCTCGAAGAAAAGCGCTTAAAAGGGGCCAAATGCGCCGAGACCCTATCGGCGCAAATGGATGCCATGCTGGGCGCCCTCGCTGATTTTGTTTCCACGCATATATTGTTCATCGCCAATCCGACGGATGGCGAGAAAGTCACTATGGTCGCGGTCGGGGGCTATGGCCGTGGCCGCTTGGCGCCTTATTCCGACATCGATCTTTTGTTTCTGCTGCCCTATAAGCGCAATGCAACCAGCGAGAGCTTTGTCGAATATATTCTTTATATTTTGTGGGATTTGGGGCTGAAAGTCGGCCATGCGACGCGCTCGGTCAATGAATGCGTGGCGCAGGCGCAAGGCGATATGACGGTGCGCACGGCGATGTTGGAAAGCCGCTTTTTATGGGGCAGCACGCCGCTTTATGAAAGCTATAAACAAGCCTTTCAAAGCAAAATCATGGATGGCACGGCGCGTCAATTCGTGACCGCCAAACTGGCTGAGCGCGATGAGCGGCATGAAAAAACCGGTCGCTCGCGCTATCTGGTCGAGCCCAATTTAAAAGAAGGCAAGGGCGGCTTGCGCGATTTGAACACTTTGTTTTGGATTGCCCGCTATAGCTATCAAGTGGAAGCGCTTGATGATTTGGTCGGCCTTGGCGTGCTGACGGCCGAGGAGTTGCGCCTGTTCCGAAAATGCGATGATTTTCTCTGGCATGTGCGCTGCCATTTGCATTTTCTAACCGATATGGCGCAAGAGCGTTTGAGTTTTGATGTGCAAAAACCAATGGCCGGTTTTTTCTATCCGGCGGCGCAAGACAAAGCGGATGGCGGCAAAAAATCAGGCATGAAGCCGGTTGAAAAATTCATGCGGCGGTATTTTCTGGTCGCCAAAAATGTCGGCGATCTGACGGCCATTTTCTGTGCCTCATTGGAGGCGGCACAGAAAAAACCGCGCGCCGCAGCGCGTCTGCCCGCCTTGTTTCGGCGGCAAAAACAAGTCGACGGTTTTACCATTGGGGCGAGCCGCCTGAAAATGGCGCGCGCCGATATATTCAAGCGCAATCCGGTCAATCTTATTCGCGTGTTTCATCTGGCTGACAGTACCGGGCTTGATATTCACCCCGACACTTTGCGCGCCATCACCCAACATACGCATTTGATTGATGAGGCTTTGCGGCAAGATGAAACGGCGAATAAATTATTTCTCGACCTTTTGACCTCAAAGCGCGACCCGGAACGGATTTTGCGGCGCATGAATGAGGCCGGTGTGCTGGGCCGATTTGTCCCCGATTTCGGGCGCATTGTCGCGCTTATGCAGTTCAACATGTATCACCATTATACGGCCGATGAGCATTTGTTGCGCGCCCTTGGCCTGTTGCGCGAAATAGAAAGCGGTGCAGTGGCCAAAGCGCATCCATTGGCCACGGAATTATTGAATAATGGCGGGGTCAATCGGCGCGTCATTTATCTCGCCACTTTGCTGCATGATATTGCCAAAGGGCGACCCGAAGACCATTCCATTGCGGGCGCGCGTATCGCCCGCAAGCTCGGGCCGCGTCTCGGTTTTTCAAAGGCTGAAACGGCATTGACCGAATGGTTGGTGCAAGAGCATTTGGTGATGAGCGATGTGGCGCAAAGACGTGATTTAGCCGACCCGCGCACGGTCGAAGATTTTGCCAAAACCGTGCAAAGCATGGAACGCCTCAATCATTTATTCGTGCTCACCGAGGTTGATATTAAGGCGGTCGGGCCGGGTGTGTTTAATGGCTGGAAAGCACAGCTTTTGCGCGAGCTTTATGCCGAAACCGCCTCGCGCTTCAATGCCGGCACCGCTTTGGCGGCGCGCGGCGAACGCCTCGATGGCGCCAAAACCGCTTTCGCGCAATTGGCCGATAAGGCCTGGAACAAACGCAAATTAAATGCCTATATGCGCCGCCAATCCGATGCTTATTGGCTGAGCTTTCCGACCGAAGCGCAATTGCGCCACGCCGATATGATTGCCGCCATGGAGGCGGAAGGCGAGCCCATGGCGCTGGAAGTACATGGTGATAAACTGCGCGATTGTTCTGAAATAACCATTATTTGCCAAGACCATGCCGGGCTGTTTGCCCGTCTCGCCGGGGCCTGCGCTTTGGCCGGATTGACGATTTTGGACGCGCGCATCACAACCACGCGGGACGGTTTGGCGGTCGATGCGCTGCATGTCGCCGATCGTGGTCAGCCTGGGCCTTTATCATCCGATAAGGCGGCGCGCTTGCTGGCCACTATGCGCGATGTTTTATCGGGGCAAGTGATTGTGCCCGAGCGCCTGGAAGGGGCGCCGCAGC
>RFZE01000146.1 GCA_009920875.1 Alphaproteobacteria bacterium
ATCTGCCCCTTATCATTCATTTCAATGCGCCGCTCCTGCCTATTGATACGCAAGGGCTGGCGACGCTCGCGCGCCTGTACCATGCATTGATAGGCCTGCCATAGCGGTTGCAATACATCATCATTGAGATGCTTGAATTCGGCAGGGCACTCGCCGTCAAAAGCGCGTTGCGCTTCGGCATAGCTCAGCTTGGCGACCGAGAGCATCAAGCCGCGGTAAAATTGGTGAGCGGTTTTTTGGCCATTGGCGGCAATATTGATTTTCACCGCCATGCAGGGGCGCGTTTCGTTTTCGCGCAAAGAGCATAAATCATTCGACAGCCGCTCGGGCAGCATCGGCACCACACGGTCGGGCATATAAACCGAATTGCCGCGCTTGCGCGCCTCCCTGTCCATGTCGCTGTCAGCGGCGACATAAGCCGCGACATCGGCAATCGCCACCCAGACGATAAAGCCGCCCTGATTGTCCGGGTCAGGCTCGGCAAACACGGCGTCGTCATGGTCGCGCGCATCAGCCGGGTCAATGGTGATGAAGGGTAGGGCGGTCAAATCTTCGCGCCCTTCAAGTCCCGCTTCTTCAACCGCCGCCGCTTCAGCCATCACCGCATCGGGAAATACGGTCGGCAAGCCTTGTTCGGCAATCGAGATGAGCGAAAAAGCATGCGGGTCATCAGCCGCGCCGATATTTTCTTTAATGCGTGCGCGCTTGGCCGCCATGCGCGGGCCGGGCAGTTTTTCGCAAATCAGCAAATCGCCATGTGCCGCTTTAGTGTCTTTTTCCAACTGATAATCATGGCGCTCGCGGCGGTCGGCGGGGATGAGCCATAGGCCATCACTGCGTTCGCGCACCACGCCGATAATTTGCCCACCGGCATCGCCCAATTTGCGAATGATGCGGGCAATATATTTGTCGTTATTGACGCGCCGCAGTCGCGCCAATGCGGTGTCGCCCGGCGAGACGGGTGGCGACGGGCGATGACGACGATTGCGCGGCGGGCTGTCATCAATTTCGATAATCGGGTCTTGCGGCCCGTCCAGCAAATCACCCTCGCGGCGCGCGCGGGCAACCAAATAGCCTTCCTTGTTGCGCCCCGTCACTTGCACGACAGAGACGCTGGGCAAATCGCCTTGCCCACGCATGCCGCCTTTGCGACTGCCTTCGAGCAGGCCCTCGGCCGTCATTTCACGCAATAGGCGTTTCAACGGAATGCGGTCAGCGCCTTTAATGTTAAAGGCTTTGGCAATATCACGTTTGGTGGTTTCGCCTTCATGTTCGGCGATGAACTTCAAAATCTCATCGCGCGTTGGGATGTCTCCCATTAGGTGCTCTTTTTCTTCGGCGCGGCTTTTTTACGTTTCTTGGCCGGGCCTTTGGCAATCCGCGCGGCGATTAATTCCAGCCCGCGTTCCAGCGTAATCTCCTCGGGGTTTTCGTCCTTCGGAATGGTCGCATTGACCTTTTCATATTTCACATAGGGGCCGAAGCGCCCGTCCATCACGCGCACCGGCTTTTTATCGTCAGGGTGCTCGCCCAAATCCTTAATCACGCTGCCACCACGGCTTTGCGCCGGGCCTTTGGCTTTGCGCTCGGCCAAGACGGTAACGGCGCGATTGACGCCGATTTCAAACACTTCATCGGGTGTTTCCAAACTGGCCGATTGTTTGCCGGCTTTAATATAGGGGCCGTAGCGACCGATATCGGCCATAATATCTTCACCCGTTTCAGGGTGCGCGCCGACATTACGCGGCAAAGACAAAAGCTTCAGCGCATAATCCAATTCCATCTCGGCCGGTGTTTTACCTTTGGGAATACCGGCCCGTTTCGGCTTGTCTTCTGTCTCGCCCGTATCACCAAGCTGGATATAGGGCCCAAAACGGCCGTTTTTGATATGCACATCGAGGCCGCTCTCAGGGTCTTGCCCCAAAATGCGCTCAATATCGCCTTGCTCGGCTTGTTCACCGGCAAAGGGGCGGGTGAAGCGGCAATCAGGATAGCGCGTGCAGCCGACAAATGCACCGAAGCGGCCCGTCTTCAAGCTCAATTCACCATCATTGCATTTCGGGCAGACGCGCGGATTGCCATTGCCGGTATCTTTAAAGATATGCGGCCCCATCACCTCATTCATCGTGTCGAGAATTTGCGTGTTGCGGATTTCCAACGTCGCATCGACGGTTTTGTGGAAGTCTTCCCAGAAGCGGGCGAGGACTTCTTTATAGCTCAGTGAGCCGTCGGACACTTTGTCAAGATCGGCTTCCAAACCGGCGGTGAAATCATATTCTACATAGCGGTCGAAGAAATTTTCAAGAAACGCGGTCACCAGACGGCCTTTATCTTGCGGAATAAAGCGATTGCGGTCCATCACCACATAATCGCGCTCGCGCAGCACGCTCAAAACAGAGGCATAGGTTGACGGGCGACCAATGCCCAATTCTTCCATGCGTTTGACCAAAGTCGCTTCGCTATAGCGCGGCGGCGGCTCGGTGAAATGCTGTTCCGGCGAAATTTTAAACACGGAGAGTTTTTCGCCTTTGTTGACTTGCGGTAGGCGCGGGCCGTCTTTTTCATCAGCCTCATCGTCTTTCCCTTCTTCATAAAGCTTCAAAAAGCCTGCGAAGGTGACGACCGTGCCGGAGGCGCGCAAACCGGTAAGGCCATCGGCGCCGCTAATGGAAATCGTGGTGCGCTGCACACGGGCATTTTCCATTTGCGATGCCATGGTGCGTTTCCAAATTAGTTCATAAAGCTTAGCTTGGTCGCCATCGAGAAAGCGGCCCATTTGGTCGGGGCGACGGGCCAGCGATGTCGGGCGAATGGCCTCATGCGCCTCTTGCGCATTGGCCGCTTTGGTTTCATAGACGCGCGGCGTGTCAGGCAAATATTCATTACCGAAATCTTCAACAATGACCTCGCGTGTCTCTGTTACGGCTTCCGGCGCAACTTGCGTACCGTCGGTCCGCATATAGGTGATAAGGCCGGTTTCCTCGCCGTCAATGGTGAC
>RFZE01000147.1 GCA_009920875.1 Alphaproteobacteria bacterium
CTGCGTCAGCAAATCATCAATCAGCGGCAAAATGGAATTGGCTTCGCCGACCGAGGCGGCATGCACCCAGATAAGGTCACCATTGGGGCGTTGCACAGATGCGTGGCCGAAGCGCTCTTCTATCCGGCTCGGGTCTTCTTTGCCCATTGCCGCGCGCTGGCGAAGCCGAAAACGAAGCAGCGGCGCAGCCAGAAAGGCGATAAGGCGATACAGCCGCAAAACGGCCATTAGCGCGCTTCTCCGGCAAATTGTTTTTGATAAAGATCGGCATAAACGCCTTTTTGCGCCAGCAATTCGCTATGCGTGCCGCTTTCAACCACTTCGCCTTCTTGCATGACATGAATGCAATCGGCATGCATGACAGTGGACAGACGATGGGCGATGACCAAAGAGGTGCGCCCCTTCATCAATTCATTCAGCGCGCTCTGCACTTTTTGTTCAGATGCCGTATCCAGTGCTGAGGTTGCTTCATCGAGCAGCAATATGGGCGCGTTTTTCAACATGGCGCGGGCAATGGCGATGCGCTGTTTTTGACCGCCCGACAGGCGCAGCCCGCTTTCGCCGACGCGGGTGTCATAGCCTTCGGGCAGTTCGGAAATAAAATCATGCGCCGCCGCTTGCGTGGCCGCCTGTTCAATCGCCGCCTTATCGGCTGAGGGCGATCCATAAGCGATATTATTGGCAATCGTGTCGTCGAACAGGAACGGGTCTTGCGTCACCAAAGCGGTGGCACGACGCAAACTGTTGAGGGTGACATCGCGAATGTCTTGCCCGTCAATCTCAATGCGCCCTTGGCTGACGTCAAAGAAGCGCAAGGTCAGATTGAGCAAGGTTGACTTGCCCGAGCCTGATGCGCCGACAAGGGCAACGGTTTGTTCGGGTTTTACCTCCAGCGATACATTTTTCAAAGCTGCCGTGTCGCGGTTGGCATATTGAAAGGCCACATTGTCAAAACGAATGGCCCCGTCGCTGACTTTCAAATCTGCCATTTCGTCAGCATCGACAATCTCATCGCGCGCGTCGAGAATAGCGAAAACCCGATTGCCGGCGGAAACCCCTTCTTGCAGCCAAGTTTGCACTGTGGCGACCGAGCGCAGGGGTTGATAGACGGCCAGCAAAGCGGTGATGAAGCCCATAAACTCGCCGGCTGTCAGATTGCCCTGCATGGATTGATAACCGCCGACAAATATAATCGCGCCCACGGCAATGCCGCCCAAAGCCTCTATGGCCGGGCTGGCGGCGGCGCGCGCGCGCAAAGCCCGCATGGTAAAATCCAAAACCCTATCAATGGTAGAGCCGGCGCGGTCAATTTGGTCGTTTTCTTGGCCATAGGCTTTGACCACGCGCAATCCGCTCAGCGTCTCGGCAATTAATGTGGAGAATTCCGAGGTTTCCTCCAAACCCTGTTGCGAGGCAGTGCGGGTCACGCGGCCAAGGCGGCGAATAAAATGAACCCCGAGCGGGATGACGATAACCGTATAAATCAAAGCCAATTGCCAATTGATGGTGAACATGAAAACGGTCAAAGCGACAATGGTCAGCGTATGGCGCACCAATGCGACGAAAGAAAAATTAATGGAATCTCGTAAACGTATCGCATCGGTCATGAAAATCGAAATATAGGCGCCGCTATGTTGTTGCGACACATAGGCCAAATCACCGCGCACCAGACGGGCGAATAAATCGCGCTGTAAATTGGCGGTCGAACGCTGGCCGACATAATTCAAAATCACATTGGACATATAAGTTGCGCCGCCTTTTACCACCGAAATCAGTATGACACCCAAAGGGATGAGCACCAGCATGGCTTCATTGGTTTCGGTGAATACATCATCAATGGCGCGCTGAATGAACCATGGCAAGGCGCCAGTGGTTGCCGCAACGATGAAGTTCGCCAAAAAGGCTACGCCCAAAAGCCATAAATAGGGACGCAAATAGCTGCGCAACATGCGCCCGATAAGCGCAATGCTGCGCGAGCGCGTGTTTTGATATTTTTCCTGAACAAGAGCCAGCTTCTCCGGTGTCAGACCGGCTGTCAATTGTTCGCTGGCAGATGTTTCACTCACAATTTTTCGGCGCTGAGGCGCTCTCCGCATAGCCCTAATGATTCGAACTTATAGCACATTGTGGCGCGATGATGGCGCAGATTACCGAAGCCCTAAAGCCCGGCCAGCGCCATGCCTTCCACTAAAATGGTCGGCGCATTGACGCCACGGCGAAACTGCAAATCATCAGCCGGTGTCATGTGCAAAAACATCTCTTTCAAATTGCCGGCAATGGTCATTTCGCTGACCGGATAGGCAATCTCGCCATTTTCAATCCAAAAGCCCGATGCGCCGCGTGAATAATCGCCGGTTACGCCATTAACCCCCATGCCGATAAGCTCGGTGACGTAAAAGCCGGTGCCGATATTTTTCAGCATGGTCTCGACGCTTTCCTCGCCGGCTTGCATATAAAGATTGGTGGCAGAGGGGCTGGGTGGGCCGCCAATACCGCGCGCCGCACGACCATTGGTTTCGCTCTC
Organism: Alphaproteobacteria bacterium; assembly: GCA_009920875.1. Taxonomy (GTDB): domain Bacteria; phylum Pseudomonadota; class Alphaproteobacteria; order RS24; family RS24; genus UBA8337. The sequence goes on from RFZE01000147.1 coordinate 2,525, forward strand.
AAGTTGGCGCGCCGCCGCGCTGTCGAGCCACCAGCATTGCAAAACCCCTTTATCGACCGGTGTCAGCTTTTCGGTTTTTACCCCTTCGCCGTCAAAACCGGCCGAGCGCAGCCCACGCGGACGCAGCGGGTCATCATGAATGGTAATGGCTTTGCTCATCACTTGTTGGCCCATTTGGTCGCGCAAAAACGAGGTGCCGCGGGCAATGGCTGAACCTGAAATGGCGGCTGATAAATGCCCCAAAAGCGAGGCCGATACGCGCGGATGATAGACCACATGGGTTTTGGTGCTTTCCATTTTGCGCGGATTGAGGCGCTTGATTGTGCGTTCACCGGCGCGTGCGCCAATGTCTTCGGGGGTCAATTCACCTTCGCGGCGGGCGGCGTGCAGTTTGCATTCGAAATCGTAAAAGGCAAT
>RFZE01000148.1 GCA_009920875.1 Alphaproteobacteria bacterium
TATTTTCTCAACACGGCCTCGGCTGCCGGTCTGCTCAATCAAATTGGCGGCGCGGCCTATGGTGTGACCAAACATGCCGCTATCGGTTTTGGCGAATGGTTGGCGCTGACTTACGCGCATCAAGGCATAAAAGTTTCTATGCTGTGCCCGCAAGCCGTGCGCACCGCCATGACGGCCGATGCCGAAACCGCCAAAGCGGCATCGGTTGACGGCATGATGGAACCGGAAGAATTGGCCGAAGCTGTGGTCAAAGGGCTGGCGGCGGAAAGTTTCCTGATTTTGCCGCATGGCGAAGTGGCGCAATATATGCGCAATAAGACGGATGATTACGATCGCTGGATTGGCGGTATGAACCGCCTGCAATTGCGCCTTTATGGCGACGCGGAATAATCTGTCTTGAAATATCTGTCTTAGAAGATGGCTGGTGCCCTTGGGCGGACTCGAACCGCCACTCCCGTGAAGGAAACGGATTTTGAATCCGTCGCGTCTACCAATTCCGCCACAAGGGCCGACCAGCCCCCCTCATTTGCCTGATTATCCGGCTTGCGTCAATTGCTGAAAAGCTATCTTTTCATATCTTCTGTTGACGCAAAGGCACGATGGTCGCGCACATCATCATCATGATCGTGCTGCCAAATGGCGCGTGTCACCATACGCGCATGGGCAAATAAATCAGCCTCATGCACAATGCCGATGAGCTTGCCGTCATCCAAAACCGGCACTGCTTCACCGATAAAATCGGCCATGGCGCCTTGCGCTTGCAAGGCGGTTTGCTTGGCCTGCAAAACCAAAGGTGCTTTTTCAAGATAGCGACGGGCGGGCGCGTCTTGTGCCTCATTGACCAGCGCATAAAGGCATAATTTGCCGACCCATTGGCCATGATTATCGAGCATATGCGCCTCTGCACAGCGCGCGCGCGCCATTTGCGCTACCGCTTCGCCGACATTGGCGGTGTCTTTGAGGGTGACGAAATCATTGGCCATTAATTCGGTCACCGGCGTTGCTTGCAGCGCCAAATTTTCGCGCCCCAATGATAAATCTACGCCGCGCGCCAATAATTGCGGGTCAAAAACCGAGCGTGCATAAAGCCGCGAGGTCAATAAATTGGCGGTCACAATGGTCACCATAATGGCGGTGGTGGCGGCATAGTTTTGCGATAATTCAAAACCTAGCAAAATCGCCGCCAGCGGCGCGCCCAAAAGCGATGAGGCCATTGCCGCCATGCCTGCCAAAACAAATAGGCCGCTATCGGGGGCATAACCGGTTAGCGGTGTCAAAAGGGCAAAAATGCTGGCTGCCAAGCCGCCCAAAGCAGCGCCGATAAATAGTGCCGGGGCAACAACGCCGCCATGAAAATAAAGTGTCAGACACAAGCCCGCCGCCAGCGCTTTCAAGAGCAAAAGGGTGAGCAAGCCAAGCGCCGAAATCTCGCCTTGCAGCATGGCGGAAATCACATCGAGGCCCGGGCCCAATATGCCCGGCGCAAAATGCGCCAATAGGCCGACCGCCAAACCGGCCAGCACCGGGCGCGCCCAAAGCGGCAGCGGCAGCGCCACCATGCGCGCGCGCAAATTATCAAGTCCGCGCATCAGCGTGACCGCCAACAGACCGGCGGCCAGCCCGAGCACAAGCAAAAGGAAAATGTCAAATGGCCCGGCCATGCGCGTCGATAATATGGGCAGCATAACAATATGCTGGTTCAACACTTCGCCGGAAAACACATAGGCCGCGGCCGACGCCAAAGTGACGGGGGCGAAAAAGCGCAAAGAATAATGCCGCAATACCACCTCATGGGCGAATAAAATTCCTGCCAAAGGGGCTGAAAAGGCAGCTGAAATGGCCGCTGCAACACCGGCCCCCAAAGCCATTTCGCCGAAATGTGGCGACAGGCGGGTGAAGCGTTTCATGCTGGCGGCGAGGCTTGCCCCCAAGACAACAAGCGGCCCGTAAAGGCCGGTCGGTGAGCCGCCGCCCAGCGCCAGCACTGATTTCAACAGGCTGATATAACCACCCGTGCGCGACACTTGCGGGTCGGGTTTATGCGCCGCATGAATGACATCGGCCAGCTCGACCGGCGGTTGCGGGGCCAACCAGCTGAGCAGCCCGCCAATGGCCAATCCGGCCAATATCGGAATAATCAGCCAACTCATATGCAGGCCGCGAAAACCGACTGTCAGCAAATCCTCATCGGGTCGCCATTGCGCCAGTAAAAGCTCGACCGCGCCGAAAGAGGCGAGTGCGGCATAGGCGACCACAATGCCGATGAAAATACCGATAGCGGCAATGGCGAGGCCGTGGGGCAGAGAAACGGTCATGCGTTGCACCGCGCCGCCCCAAAAAGCAGAGAAAAATAATATGAAACGCGCCATCAGCCCTTGCATGGCGCGATGCTACTGCAATTTTCAGTCGACAAAAACATCTTTTCAGGGGCGCGTAGCGGGTTTAGGGTGCGCCGCATGGTAACCGGTTTTTTACGCGCCCTTTATGACAAAACCCTGGCCCTTTCGCGCCATCGCCGCGCCGGCTGGGCGTTGGCCTTTGTATCATTTATCGAAAGTTCGTTTTTCCCGATACCGCCCGACGTCATGCTCATCCCCATGGTTTTGGTCGAGCGGTTGAAAGCCTGGCGCTATGCGATGATTTGCACGCTCGCTTCGGTTTTCGGGGCGCTTTTGGGTTATGCCATTGGCTATGTGTTTTGGGAGAGTGTCGGCCAGCCGATTGTCGCCTTTTACAATGGTGAGGCGGCCTTTGAGCGCTTTGTGGTGTTTTATGATGATTGGGGCATTTGGATTGTGCTGGCCGCGGCCATCAGCTTTCTGCCGTTTAAAGTTGCGACCATTGCCAGCGGGGTCAGCGGCTTGGCTTTGGCGCCGTTTCTCGTCACCAGCCTGATAGGCCGCGCCATTCGATTTTTCGGCATTGCCGCGCTTGTCTATTA
>RFZE01000149.1 GCA_009920875.1 Alphaproteobacteria bacterium
AAAACTTTGGGGCTGAATGTGGTCGGCATGGCCGGTGGCACGGATAAATGCGCCTATTTGCAAGGTTTGGGCTTTGACGCAGTGATTGACTATAAAGCCGAAGGCAATCTTGCCAAAGCCATTGCCGCCGCCTGCCCTGACGGCGTTGATATATATTTCGACAATGTCGGTGGCAAGATGTTGGATGCCGCCATTTTGAATATGAAGCCGAAAGGCCGCATTGTGGTTTCCGGGCAAGTATCTGAATATAATAGAGAAAAACCTGTCGGCATGCGCCAAACGACGCGCTTTATTACGCATCGTCTGCGCATGGAGGGGCTGGTGGTCTATGATTATGCCAAGCAATTTCCCGAAGCGCAGGCGGCGATGGCGGCACTGATCCGCGACGGCAAGCTGGCCTATAAAGAGGACATAAGCGAGGGCATTAAAGATGCCCCGAGCGAATATGCCGCCCTTTTTGCCGGTGCCAATTTCGGGCGGCGGCTGATTAAAACCATCTAAGTGCTTTATTTTTACCCATAAAATCCGTATATGGAGATTGAACCGACGAATTTTGGAAAGTGTGAGAGATGAGTTGGACACCGAAAAGCTGGCGCGAGTTCCCGATTAAGCAGGTTCCCGCCTATGAAGATGCGAAACAACTGGCCGATGTGGAAGCACGTCTGGCGAGCTTTCCGCCTTTGGTGTTTGCCGGTGAAGCGCGCAATCTGAAAGCGCAACTGGCCGAAGTTTGCGAAGGCCGCGCCTTTTTGTTGCAAGGCGGCGATTGCGCCGAAAGCTTTGCCGAACATCACGCCGATAATATTCGCGACACCTTCCGCGTCATGCTGCAAATGTCGGTCGTGCTGACCTTTGGTGCCAAGCTGCCGGTGATTAAAGTTGGTCGCATGGCCGGACAATTCGCCAAGCCGCGCTCGGCCGATACGGAGACGGTGGACGGCGTGGAACTGCCCAGCTATCGCGGCGACATTATCAATGGCATTGAATTTGATGCGGCAGCGCGTGTCCCCGACCCGGAACGGCAAATCTCTGCTTACCGCCAGGCCGCTTCGACGCTCAATCTGCTGCGTGCTTTCGCCAAAGGCGGCTATGCCGATTTGACCGAAGTGCATCGCTGGAATCAAGGCTTTGTGGCCGACAGCCCGCAAGGCGCGCGTTATGAGGAAATGGCCGGTCAGATTGACGAGGCTATGGCCTTTATGGCCGCTTGTGGCGTATCTTCTGCCACTTCGCCGCAAATGGGCATGGTCGATTTCTATACCAGCCATGAAGCCTTGCTGCTCGGTTATGAAGAAGCGCTGACGCGCCTCGACAGCACCAGTGGCGAGCATTACGACACATCCGCGCATATGCTGTGGATCGGCGACCGCACACGCCAACCTGATGGCGCGCATGTTGAGTTTTTGTCAGGCGTGAAAAACCCGATTGGCATGAAATGTGGCCCCTCACTGGAGCCTGACGAACTGATTACCCTGCTCGACAAGCTGAACCCGGAAAATGAAGCCGGACGCATCACGCTGATTGCGCGCTTCGGCCATGACAATGTTGAAAACCACCTGCCGCAGCTTATTCGCAAGGTTGAAAGCGAAGGCCGCAAGGTGGTGTGGTCTTGCGACCCGATGCACGGCAATACGATTAAGGCGTCAAACGGCTATAAAACCCGTCCGGTTGACCGCATCCTCACAGAAGTTCAGCGCTTTATGGGCGTGCATCAGGCCGAGGGCACCCATGCCGGTGGCATTCACTTTGAGATGACCGGCCAAAACGTCACTGAATGTTTGGGCGGCGCGCAAGCCATTTCGGAAGAAGATTTATCGAGCCGCTATCACACGCATTGCGACCCGCGCCTGAATGGCAGCCAAGCGCTGGAATTGGCGTTTTTGATTGCTGAGGGTATAAGCGCTTACCGAACCGAGCTTGCGAAAAGCGCTTAAGCGCTACTTCCCGACCATTTTCTCGGCTTCCGCCTGCACGGCATTGAGCGCATCAGTGACGCGCTGACATGCGGCTTCTATCGCCTTGTCATCGCCGTCTTCAACATAAATCGGCTCCCCAAAGACCAAAACCATTTCACCGTTTTTCAAATGTTTCAGCATGGCGCGAAAGGCTTGCATGCCGCGCTTTTTCGGATTGGTGCGCTTTTTCGCCGCCGCCCCCGTGCCGCTGCCTTGAATGGCGGCATAGCCGAACGGGCGAATGACATTGGCAATCATCGCACCATCGCGCGAGCGCGACGTCAGCGCCGTAACCGGATTGATAAACAAGCGCGACATGGGAATGGCTTGAAAATTACGGCCATGCCAGACCAGCAAAATAATCGGCTTACCCTCGGCTTGTAATTTGATGAACGGCCCATCACCCGCCACCAGCAAATTGCCCGTCGCCTCGCATAGGCGGATATAACGATTGACCATCCAACCAGCCAAACGTAGCGGCCAAGCGACATCTTCGGCGTGAAAACTGTGCCCGACCACTGCCGCCGCATCTTTGCGGATAAAGCGCCCGCGCTCCCAATCAAAGCGCGGCAAATCGACATTTTTCATATCAATATTGCGCGGATCAATTTTTGACAAATCAACATTGCGCGCGCCTTCAACCACTTTCTGCGCCGCTTTTTTGGCGAGCTTTTGCGCTCGTTCTGCTTGTCTGCGCACCATTACGCAGCCCCGCGCGGTTGCTTGAAAGTCACAAGCTCTTCGGCGGCTGTCGGGTGCACCGCAATGGTGGCGTCAAATTGCGCTTTGGTCGCGCCCATTGTGATGGCGACGCCAAAGGCTTGAATCATCTCGCCGCTATCCGGCCCGACAATATGCAGGCCCAGCACTTTGTCATCGGCCTTATCGACAATCAGTTTCATCAGCGTCTTTTCGGGATTGCCCGAAAGTGTGTTTTTCATCGGGCGAAAGCTGGCCGCATAAACATCAATCTCATGCCCCGCTT
>RFZE01000150.1 GCA_009920875.1 Alphaproteobacteria bacterium
TTTGAACTGAAGCAGCGCCCAGCCGATAAGGCGGCGCATTTTTATCGGATAAAAAGTAACAATCCATGCGCTCAGCGTGCCGATAAAAGCCGATAAGGCGCCGACGCCAAGCATCAACCAGACGGTTGTTGTGAGCTGTTGCGGCAGCACATGGGCCCATAAATGCCCCCAAACCGAAGCGTCAGGCTTGGCGGCCAGCCAAACCAGACCGAGTAAGGCCGATATAGGCAAGGCGGCGGCCATGACACTGGCCAACCCCCAGCCATCGAGCTGCCATCGCAGGCGCCTGCCTAATGTCTGGCTCATGGCCTATATCCGCAAATGCAAATCATTCTCATTTGCGAAACATAGCGCGTGGCTGCGTAAATGCAATGATAATTGGTCGCTTTAAGGCGGCGGCTATTTTTCGCGGCAGGCTTGCGCGGCGGCCATTAATTCGCGGGCAATTTCTTCGGCTTCATCGGGCATGAAATCCATCGGAATCTCAACCCCGTCTGCGGCGATAAAAACCCGCACCATATGGCGGTCGGTCGGGCCGATGGAAAGTTCGGCGGCAATGTCGGAAGGTGTGTTAATGCCCATGAAAAGCCCTCTTATGCGAAAAATCGTCTAACAGTTTAAGCGGATTTACCCGGTGCGCAAAGAATTAGATGAAAAGCCCGCCCAAACCGGCCATGACGCTTGCACTTTCGCCAAAAGGCGACTATTTTCCGACCGTCCGAAAGCGAATTTCGCCAGCGGATATATCGGTGCAGCCTTAGCTCAGTCGGTTAGAGCGCTAGATTGTGGATCTAGAGGTCCCCCGTTCAATTCGGGGAGGCTGTACCATTTTCCCCTAAGAGAATCAGTCATGTATTTTTAACCGCCCTGCGGTTATGTTAGCGATATATGGTCGCTACATCGCCAGTAAAAGATTGATTTATTGGGGTTTTCGGCTGTCATAGAAGCCTCATACGATTTTAATAAAAATGAAACATTGAGGCGTCATTTCTACGATCGTTAGAAAGGTAGGCGTTAAAAGGTTGCAATTAAGAATGATTTGCAATAAGCCTGCTTCGGTAAACGCTACCCGTTGGCAAGAATGAGTCTTGTTTGTTGGGAGGCTAGAGGAGTTTAACTATGAATAAGTTGCTTATTGGAACGGCTGCGGCCGCTCTGTTTGTGTCGCCAGCAGTTGCCGGCCCCATGGCTGTCACTGTAGGTGGTTATTACAATTCTGTTGTATATAGCCAAGATGTCGATGGGACGGACACCCGTGATATTGGTATTCACAATGACGCGGAAATTATCTTTAAAGGTAAAGGTAAAGCGAAAAACGGCATGGAAATCGGATTTCAGGTTCAGCTTGAGGCCGAAGGTTCCGGCGAAAGCGATCATATTGATGAAAATTACATCTACGTGAAAGGCGATTTTGGTAAAGTTGAAATTGGCGCTGAAAACAATGCAGCTTATAAGCAGCAAGTTATGGCCCCAAAATTTCTCGGTTGGAAAACATACGATAACAACTTTAAAACTTGGGGCGAAGTTTCTGATTTTGATAAACCACACCTGGATGGCGTAGAGAGCGATGCTCTGAAAATCAATTATTATTCGCCAAAAATTAATGGTTTCCAATTCAGTTATTCACTGACTCCGGATGCTTCCGACACCAGCGGTGACACTGGTCTCTATGACGCCTCTGGAAAGGGTAGCTCTTCCGCAATGGGCGTAAAATATTCTGGAAAGATCAGCGGTATGAAGGTCGAGGCTTCCTATGGCATCAACGAGCTTGATGAGGATACTGGGGTAAATCCTCGCGAAGATTCTGCTATCGGCCTGTCTGTAAGTACTGGTGACGTCACTGTTGGTGGCACCAGCTTCACCAAAGATGCCAACGGAACAGAAACAAATGTTTTGCATTATGGTATCGCTTACAAGCTGTCCAAAGGTCACACAGTTGGCTTGGCAATGCACACTCAAGATAAGGACAATGGCGCCGACGTCGATATCATGGCATTGGGTGGAAACGTTAAGCTAGGAGCTGGCACCAAACTTACCTACTCCTATGAAACGGTTGAAGACAGCGTAGCTGGCGATAGCACCTTTATGGGTGTCGGCCTACTCCTTAAATTCTAAACTCCTCAGAGCTTAGACTACGCGATGGCGGGGCCTCGGCCCCGCCATTTTTTTGCTACACCGTAGCCAAAATGGCGTGGCCTCAATTGCAAATATTTTAGGCTGAAAGCGCTGATCTCGTCTCAGCGATTTTCAAATCTTCTCTCAGATTCCGGCCCGCCCAGAAATAGTGAAAGCAGCCCCATAGATTGATGGACACCACGGCAATCAGTGCATAGCGCAGACCGTCCACGCCATAATCGGCGGAGAAATAATCGGATAAAATGCCGACCAATTGGGGTCCGAAACCGAGGCCGATAATATTGATGCAAAACAATAAGAGCGCGGAGCCGAGCGCGCGCCGCGCCGGTGGCAACAGGCTTTGATTGAGCGCAAAGCTGACCGACAGGTAAAACCCGCCAAAGAAAGATGTAATGCTGGTCAATATAATCGCCGTCAGCAAATCCGTGGTCAGATAATACCAAATGGCAATCGGCAATATCGCTAATTTGACACCGGCAGTGAGCCAAACATACATGCGCTTGTCGCGCTGCGCCAAACGGTCGGCCAGCCAGCCGCCCGATAATGTGCCGATACCGCCAATCACGCCGCCAATCAGCGCCAATAAAGTGCCGGTCTCTCCGGCTGACAGGCCGAGAATGCGGCGGAAGTAAACGCCGTTCCAATAGAGCGCGCCATAGCCGACAAACACCACCAAAGTGGTGCCGATAACGATATGGCGCAGGCTCGGTATCGCCATCATGATTTTGAACGTGTCCCATATTTCGGCGAAAATATTTTTCGGCATGGGTTTGGGCGCTTGCATGCGGGCCGGTTCTTTAACGG
>RFZE01000016.1 GCA_009920875.1 Alphaproteobacteria bacterium
TCAACGCGCTGGTCGGTAATATTGATAATATTGGCGTCTTCTATGCTGCCGGTTTGCAATTCAAGCTGATTGGCAAAGTCACGCATCAGCAATGCCGGTGCACGCAAATTGGCGTTGAGATGGGTGTCCCAGCTTTCTTGGCTCAGCGTGTGCGCCGAGTCGCGCTCAAACATTGAGGCATTATTGATGAGCGCGGTCAGCGGGCCAAGCGCGGCGACGGCATCAGGTATCAGTTTTTCGACCGCTGCCGCATCGCGCAAATCGGCTTGCAGGGCAATGGCTTTGCCGCCCTTGTTTTTAATGTCGGCGACCAGTTCCTCTGCTTCGCTTTTCGACCCCACGAAATGCGCCGCAACAGCCCAACCGTCAGCCGCCAAAGCCTCGGCCAGGGCGCGGCCAATGCGCTTCGCTGCGCCGGTGATTAAAACAGCCTTGTGGTGTGTCTCCGCCATGCCCCACCATGTAGCAGTTTTTGGGGGGCGACCCTAACCGTTTTTTAACCGCTTCGGCGCAGCATGTGACCCAGAGAAAAGGAGATGTTTGCGATGCGGATTATGATTTTGGTGCGTTTGAAAGCCAAGTCTTGTCGGTCAGCTATATTTACGACTTCTAAAACGGCCTAAGGGCCTTTGCGCCGCGACTTGCGTCGGCGCGGGGCCGCCTCCTTCTTCAAGCCGGTTTGGTCGGCGACTCGCGCATCAACTTCCGATTGGCGCGCAAACGGGTCGTCGGCCAAGGCCAATTCGGTTTCTTGCAGGCGTTTAATCTCATCGCGCAGTCGCGCCGCCGTCTCAAATTCCAAATCGGCGGCGGCTTCGCGCATTTCCGCCTCCAGCCCTTCAATATGAGCGCGCAAATTGCTGCCCAAAAGCGGCGCTTGTTTTTCTTCCATTGCCTCGCGAATGCGATAAGGGCCGGGCGCGGCTTTATTACCGCGCTCGGCTATGCCTTCCAGCACATCAGCAACATTTTTCTTAACCGTTTCCGGGGTAATGCCGTGTTCTTCATTATGCGCCATTTGCTTTTCGCGGCGCCGATTGGTTTCGGCCATGGCGCGCTGCAAAGAGCCAGTCATTTGGTCGGCATAAAGCAAGACGCGCCCTTCGGCATTACGCGCGGCGCGGCCAATGGTTTGCACCAGCGAGGTTTCGGAGCGCAAAAAGCCTTCCTTATCGGCGTCGAGAATGGCGACCAGCGCACATTCGGGAATATCCAAACCTTCGCGCAGCAGATTAATGCCGACGAGAATATCAAATGCGCCGAGGCGCAAATCACGGATAATTTCAATGCGCTCCAATGTGTCGATATCAGAGTGCATATAGCGCACGCGCAAGCCTTGCTCATGCATATATTCGGTCAAATCTTCGGCCATTTTCTTGGTCAGAGTGGTCACCAAAACACGCTGGCTTTTCTTGGCCAATTCATGGCATTCGGCGATTAAATCATCAACTTGGGTCGTGGCCGGACGGATTTCGCAAGTCGGATCAATCAGCCCGGTCGGGCGAATGACCTGCTCGACGAAAACGCCACCCGTGCGCTCCATCTCCCACGGGCCCGGGGTGGCAGATACATGCACGGTTTGCGGCCGCATAATATCCCATTCCTCAAACTTCATCGGGCGATTATCAACACAAGAAGGCAGTCGGAAACCGAACTCGGCCAGTGTCGATTTCCGGCGAAAGTCGCCGCGAAACATACCGCCGATTTGCGGAATGGTGACATGGCTTTCATCGGTAAAGACCAGCGCATTGTCGGGCAAATATTCAAACAAAGTGGGCGGCGGCTCGCCCGGCTTGCGGCCCGTCAAATAGCGCGAATAATTTTCAATACCGGCGCAAGAGCCGGTGGCTTCCAGCATTTCCAAATCGAAATTGGTGCGTTGTTCCAGCCTTTGCGCTTCCAGCAAGCGACCGGCCGCTTCAAATTCCTCCAATCGCGTCTTCAACTCATCTTGAATGCCGACCATGGCCTGCTTCAAGGTCGGGCCGGGTGTCACATAATGTGAATTGGCATAGAGTCGGACTTTCTCCAAATCGCCCGATTTTTGTCCAGTTAGCGGGTCGAACTCGGTCAGGCTGTCAATCTCATCACCGAACAGTTCAATGCGCCAAGCGCGGTCCTCATAGTGTGCTGGAAACACGTCAATCGTATCGCCGCGGACGCGAAAATCGCCCCGTGCAAAAGCCATATCATTGCGCCGATATTGCAGCGCCACCAAATCGGCGAGTAATTGCGTGCGCCCGATTTCCATACCTTTTTCAAGCTGCAGCGTCATGCTGGTATAGCTTTCCACCGAGCCGATACCGTAAATACATGATACGGAGGCGACGATAATAACATCATCGCGTTCCAACAGCGCGCGCGTCGCCGAATGGCGCATGCGGTCAATCTGCTCGTTAATATTGCTTTCTTTTTCAATATAAGTGTCGGTGCGCGGCACATAAGCCTCGGGCTGGTAATAGTCATAATAAGAGACGAAATACTCAACCGCGTTTTCAGGGAAGAAGCCTTTAAACTCGCCATAAAGTTGCGCCGCCAATGTTTTATTGGGAGCCAAAACAAGGGCTGGGCGCTGGGTGCGCTCTATAAGCTGCGCCATGGTGAAGGTCTTGCCACTGCCGGTCACGCCGAGCAATACCTGGTCGCGCTCATCATCATTTATACCTTCGATGAGTTCTTCAATGGCTTTGGGTTGGTCGCCGGCTGGGTCAAATTCCGAGACCATTTTAAAGGCTTGCCCGCCCTCGGTCTTCTCAGGCCGATTGACGCGATGCGGAATAAATTCGACAAGTTCCGCTTCGCTGAGCCCCGGTTCAGGCACCGGCGCTAGATCGCCGCGTCCGGTTAAGGATTTTTGTTCTTCCATGTGGAGAATATAGCGCGAAAGAACAAGCGACCCAAGAACTGAACCGAGATGCGTCCTTTAGCACCAGAAATCCTGATGCCGCTGCGTTTCGGGATGCAAATACAGCACCAATCCCGTCAGCACCTCACTGGCGACCAAAACCGTCAACAGATTGTCGAAGCCCTTAAGCATCGAGGCGGCCTTTGCTTCTTGTTTTTGCCATCTCTTAGGCGTAGTTTGCGCGCATTAGTCCGCCATAGCAAGGAGTTTTGAAATGTCGTCCTTTCTCGCTGAGAGCCTCGCTCGGGTAAAGCCTTCTGCCACTATGGCGGTGACCGATATGGCGCGCCAATTGCGTGCCGCGGGACGCGATGTCATCGGCCTTGGAGCCGGTGAGCCGGATTTCGATACGCCGGAAAACATCAAGCAAGCAGCGATAGACGCGATTGCACGTGGCGAGACTAAATATACGGCCGTTACCGGCATTGATGAGCTAAAGCAGGCGATTTGCGACAAATTCAAACGCGACAATAATCTTGATTATGAGCCGGCGCAGGTATTTGTTGCGCCGGGCGGCAAGCCGGTAATTTATGACGTGATGATGGCGACGCTGAACCCGTGCGATGAGGTGATTATCCCCGCACCCTATTGGGTCAGCTATCCCGATATTGTCAATCTGGCCGGTGGCACGCCGGTGGCGGTGGAAACGCGCGCCGAAGACGGCTTCAAATTGCAGCCGCAAGACCTAGAGGCGGCGATTACTCCGAAAACCAAATGGTTTATTTTCAACTCGCCCTCCAACCCGTCGGGCGCGGCTTATTCGGCTGATGAATTGAAAAAGCTGACCGATGTGTTGGTCAAGCATCCGCATGTGTGGATTTTGACCGACGATATGTATGAGCATTTGGTCTATGACAATTTTGTTTTTGCGACACCGGCCGAAGTTGAGCCGCAGCTTTATGATCGCACGCTGACCATGAATGGCGTGTCGAAAGCCTATTGCATGACTGGCTGGCGCATCGGCTATTGCGCAGGTCCGCAAGAGCTCATTAAGGCGATGACCAAAATCCAATCACAATCGACCTCTAACCCGACCAGCATCAGCCAATGGGCGGCGCTGGAAGCCTTGACCGGCCCGCAAGAATTTATTGCCGAGCACAATACGCATTTCAAACGCCGCCGCGATTTGGTCGTCAAAATGCTGAACGAGGCTGACGGCATTGAGTGCATCACGCCGGAAGGGGCGTTTTACGTTTATCCAAGCTGCGCCGGATGCATCGGCAAGACGGCGCCTAATGGCACGGCGATTGATGGCGACGAAGCTTTCGCCAAAGCACTGCTGGAAGCGGAAGGCGTGGCTGTTGTGCATGGTGAAGCTTTCGGGCTTTCACCTTTTTTTAGGATTAGCTACGCTACATCGGATGAGAACCTGGTTGAGGCGTGCACACGCATACAGCGTTTTTGCACCTCTCTCAAATAAGAAAGAGGGTCGTCTGAAGAAGTTGATTGCTCCCTCATTAGCCGGCTTGGCCTTGCGCCCCACGCCCCTAAACGGGCAGTTAACCGCCGGAAGGCGGTTGAGCGTGTTCTTACCTGACGATGGATTTATTATCCGCGTGACAGTTCCCGCATCGCCCCATCTAAGCCCTCAAGGGTCAGCGGATACATGCGGTCGGAGAAAAGCTGCTTGATGATTTGCAGGCTCGCCGTGTGTTCCCAATAGCGTTCGCCCAGCGGGTTGAGCCAGACACAATTTTCATAAATATCGGTCACCCGTTTCAACCACAGCGCGCCCGGCTCTTCATTCCAATGTTCCACACTGCCGCCCTCATAGGTCACCTCATAGGGGCTCATGCTGGCATCGCCAACAAAAATCACTTTGTAATCGCTGCCATAAGTATGCAGCACATCCCACGTGTCCATTTTCTCGGTATGGCGGCGCATATTGTCCTTCCACACGCCCTCATACAGGCAATTATGGAAGTAGAAATATTCCATATTTTTGAACTCGCTGCGCGCCGCCGAAAACAGCTCTTCGCACAGGCGAATATGCGGGTCCATCGAGCCGCCAATATCGAAAAACACCAGCACCTTCACTTTGTTGCGGCGTTCGGCAATCAGCTTAATGTCGAGATAGCCGGCATTGGCGGTGGATTTAATCGTGTCATCAAGGTCGAGCATATCGGCCTCGCCATCGCGGGCAAATTGGCGCAAACGGCGCAGCGCGACTTTGATATTCCGCGTGCCAAGCTCGACCGAGTCGTCGAGGTTTTTATATTCGCGCTTGTCCCAAACCTTCACCGCTTTGAAGTTTTTGTTTTTGTCTTGGCCGATGCGCACGCCTTCCGGATTATATCCGTCAGAGCCGAAAGGCGAGGTGCCGCCCGTGCCGATCCATTTATTGCCGCCTTCATGGCGGCCTTCTTGCTCTTCGAGGCGCTTTTTCAGCTCCTCCATGATTTTGTCCCAGCCGCCCAGTTTCTCAATCTCGGCCTTTTCCTCATCAGTGAGGAATTTTTCGGTCAGGGTCTGCAGCCAGTCTTCGGGAATTTCGGCAATATCGCCTTCGCCCAGACTTTCCAGCCCCTTAAACACATGGCCGAAGACTTGGTCAAACTTGTCGAGATTGCGCTCGTCTTTCACCAATGCCGATTTCGACAAATAGTAAAATTCCTCGACATTGTTATCGATGACCTCATGGTCGAGCGCTTCCAAGAGCGAGAGATATTCGCGCAAGGAGACCGGCACATTGGCCGACTTCAACTCGTGAAAAAAATTGACGAACATATGGTTCGCTCCCGTTTAACCGCTCTAATTTCTTTCGCGACGCGCCAAAAAGGCAAGCCGCTCAAATAAATGCACGTCTTGCTCGTTTTTAATCAGCGCGCCATGCAGCGGCGGAATCATCTTACCTGCATCCTGCTCGCGCAGCGTCTCAGGGTCAATATCTTCATTCATCAGCAGTTTCAGCCAGTCCAGCAATTCAGAGGTAGACGGCTTTTTCTTCAGGCCCGGCACATCGCGCACTTCGTAAAAAGAGCTGAGCGCGCTTTTCACCAAACGGTCTTTAATGTCGGGATAATGCACATTGACGATTTGGCTCATCGTGTCGGCATCAGGGAAGGAAATATAATGGAAGAAGCAACGGCGCAAGAAGGCGTCGGGCAATTCTTTCTCATTATTCGAGGTGATGATGACCAGCGGGCGCTGCGCTGCCTTAATCGTCTCGCCCGTCTCATAGACATAAAATTCCATGCGGTCGAGTTCTTGCAGCAAGTCATTGGGAAATTCGATATCGGCCTTGTCAATCTCGTCAATCAACAGCACCACGCGCTTGTCTTGCTCAAAAGCTTCCCACAGCTTGCCTTTATTGATGTAGTTTTTCACGTCTTTGACGCGCTCATCGCCCAGCTGGCTGTCGCGCAAGCGGGTGATGGCATCATATTCATACAAGCCCTGTTGCGCTTTGGTGGTCGATTTAATGTGCCAGGTGATAAGCTCCATATCCAACGCTTTGGAAACCTCCTCGGCCAGCACGGTTTTACCGGTGCCCGGCTCACCCTTAATCAAAAGCGGACGCTCCAGCGTCAAGGCGGCATTCACCGCAATGCGCAAATCTTCCGTGGCAATATAATTCTCGGTACCCTGAAATTTCTCGGTCATGAATCTTCCCATTTTTGGCCTGACGGCAGAACAACCCTTTAAGGGTCACATATGGCGGCAGAGATTAAGGGCAAGGGCAGGGCGGTGCAAGCCCATATTGGTAGCACGAGACGGTTTATCGCGGCTTGATTTTAAGTCTCAGATTGCATATAGAAAATGCGCCTGTTATTTGGCAGGGCATGTAGAAGAGACTTTTTCAAAGAGGACCACATGGCGACGCGGCTACCGAAAAATTATGTCCCAAGCGACAAGGAACCGTTCATGAATGCCAAGCAGCGCGAATATTTTCGCCGCAAGTTGGTTGATTGGAAGGAAGACATCATCAAAGGTACGAAAGAGACCGTTATCGGGCTGCAAAATGAAAGCGTGCAGCACCCTGATGATGTTGACCGCGCCAATTCGGAAGCCGAAAAACAGCTGGAACTGCGCACCCGCGACCGCCATCGCAAGCTCATCAATAAAATCGATTCGGCGCTGCGCCGCATTGAAGACAAGACTTACGGCTATTGCGAGGAAACCGGCGAGCCGATCAGCCTGAAGCGGCTCGATGCCAGGCCTATCGCCACTTTGGGACTGGAAGCGCAAGAGCGACACGAGAAACGCGAGCGCGTTTATCGCGACGACTGATTCTTCAAAACTTGCGGTTTTTGTTCTGTTTCGGCACTTATTCACAGTGCTTTTTTCTTAGAAAATATAATAAAAACAAAGTTTTAAAATTGTTCTGGACAAATGGAACAAAATAAGAACATAATGTCTCATTGCTCGCCATGACGAGCTATGAAATAACGGAGGAGACATTATGGCTGAAGTGGTGAACCTCATGGAAAAGAGTGAAGAGAAGAAAAAGGCGCTGGAAGCAGCCCTTTCTCAGATTGAGAAAAATTACGGCAAAGGCTCGGTGATGAAGCTGGGTGATCCGGAAAATGTGGTGGAAATTGAGGCCATCTCGACCGGTTCGCTGGGCTTGGACGTGGCGCTGGGCATTGGCGGTTTGCCGAAGGGCCGAATTATTGAGATTTACGGGCCGGAAAGCTCCGGTAAAACGACTTTGGCGCTGCATACGGTGGCCGAAGCGCAAAAAACCGGCGGCATTTGCGGCTTTATTGATGCCGAGCACGCGCTCGACCCGGCCTATGCCAATAAGCTGGGCGTCAATATTGAGGAATTGTTGATATCGCAGCCCGATAATGGTGAACAGGCTTTGGAAATTGCCGATACGCTGGTGCGCTCCGGTGCGGTTGATGTGCTGGTCATTGACTCGGTGGCAGCGTTGACCCCGCGCGCTGAATTGGAAGGCGATATGGGCGACAGCCTGCCGGGCTTGCAAGCGCGTTTGATGAGCCAAGCGCTCAGAAAACTGACCGGTTCAATCTCGCGCTCCAACACAATGGTTATTTTCATCAACCAAATTCGCATGAAAATCGGTGTCATGTTCGGTTCTCCGGAAACCACGACGGGTGGCAATGCGCTGAAGTTTTATTCGTCTTGCCGTTTGGACATTCGCCGTATTGGCGCGATTAAAGACCGCGATGAAGTTATCGGCAACCAGACCCGCGTCAAAGTGGTGAAAAACAAGGTTGCGCCGCCTTTCCGCGTCGTTGAGTTTGATATTCTCTATGGCGAAGGCATTTCCAAAATGGGTGAGCTGATTGACCTCGGTGTGAAAGCCAATGTGGTTGAGAAATCAGGCAGCTGGTATAGCTATGGTTCGCAGCGCATCGGCCAAGGCAAAGAAAATACCCGTAAATTCCTTATCGAAAACCCTGATATGGCAGCGGAGATTGAAGAAAAAATTCGCGCCGATGCGGGTCTGATTGATATTGAGGCTTTGACCCAAGATGAAGCCAAAATGGCCGAAAGCCAAGACGAGGAACCACCGGTTGAGGAAGTGGCAGGTTAAGCCTACGCCCTATCGGACACAAAAGGCTCGGCATTTGCCGGGCCTTTTTCTTGGCCATAATCATTTATATGCGGCATTTTATGCCAGTTTTTCGCCGCTTTGATGCACGGCTTATGCTTGTCGCTCCGCCCGAGAGCGGTTACAACAGCGTAGGAGTTAGATGAATATGTCGACAGGCTTGGCGGATATCCGCAGCGCATTTCTGGACTTTTTCGGCGAAAGGGAGCATGAGGTCGTCGCCTCAAGCCCGCTTGTGCCGCTTAATGATCCGACGCTTTTGTTCACCAATGCGGGCATGGTGCCGTTCAAGAATTATTTTACCGGTCAAGACGTGCCGCCCTATCAGCGCGCCACGTCGTCACAAAAATGCGTGCGCGCCGGAGGCAAGCATAATGATCTCGACAATGTCGGCTATACGGCGCGTCATCACACATTTTTCGAAATGCTCGGCAATTTTTCCTTTGGCGATTATTTCAAGGAAGAGGCGATTGACTATGCATGGCAGTTTCTGACCAAAGAATTGCAAATTCCGAGTGATAAGCTGCTGGCGACGGTCTATGCCGAAGACGATGAAGCGTTTGATTTATGGCGCAAAATTGCCGGTCTGTCGGAAGATAAAATCATCCGCATCGCGACATCAGACAATTTCTGGTCAATGGGCGATACCGGTCCATGCGGCCCGTGTTCGGAAATCTTTTTTGACCATGGTGAGGGCATTGCCGGCGGGCCGCCCGGCAGTCCCGATGAGGATGGCGACCGCTTTATCGAGATTTGGAATTTGGTGTTCATGCAATTTGAGCAACAGGCGGATGGCACGCGCATTAATCTGCCCAAGCCGAGCATTGATACCGGCATGGGGCTGGAACGTATCGGCGCGCTGTTGCAGGGTAAGCATGATAATTACGACACTGATTTGATTTACCACCTGATTGAGGCCTCGGCCGATCATTCGGGGCAAGCGATAGACGGCAGCCACGGCGTCAGTCACCGTGTCATTGCCGACCATTTGCGCTCATCGGCCTTTTTGATTGCCGATGGCGTGTTGCCGTCCAATGAAGGGCGCGGTTATGTGCTGCGCCGCATTATGCGCCGTGCCATGCGCCATGCGCATATGCTGGGCGCCAAAGAACCGCTTTTGTGGCAGCTTGTGCCGGCGCTGAAAACGCAAATGGCGGCCGCCTATCCGGAATTGGAACGGGCCAGTGCCTTGATTGTCGAAACGCTGCGCCATGAAGAAGAACGCTTCCGCGATATGTTGGGACGCGGGTTGAAATTGCTCGATGATGAACTCGACAAATTATCCGGCGATACATTGCCCGGCGAGGTCGCGTTCAAACTTTACGACACTTATGGTTTCCCGCTTGATTTGACACAAGACGCGTTGCGCGAGCGTAATTTGGCGGTCGATACGGACGGCTTTGATGCGGCCATGGGAAAGCAGCGTGCCGAAGCGCGCGCCAATTGGAGCGGTTCGGGGCAAGAAGAAACCGAAGCGGTATGGTTTGATTTACGCAATGAGCACGGCGCCAGCGAATTTGTTGGCTATCAATCGACTTTCGCCGAAGGGCAAGTTCTCGCCATTGTCAAAGACGGTAAGCCGGTGAGCGAAGCCAAGAAGGGCGATGAGATTGCACTTATGCTCAATCAAACACCGTTTTACGCTGAAAGCGGCGGGCAGGTCGGTGATACCGGCTTTCTGTCTGATGAAGACGGGCTTAAAATCGATATTAACGATACGCAAAAAGTGCTCGGCGATGTGCATATATTGCACGGCACAGTGGCCGCCGGTTCGCTGCAGCTTAATGCGTTGGTGCATCAGCAGATTGACGCCAAGCGCCGCGACGCCATTCGCGCCAATCACTCAGCAACCCATTTATTGCATGAGGCGCTACGCCGAGTGTTGGGTGACCATGTCACGCAGAAAGGTTCATTGGTCAATGAGCATCATTTGCGCTTCGACTTTTCTCATCCGCGCGCCATGAATGATAATGAAATCGACGAAGTGGAAGCCTTGGTCAATAATATTATTCGCCAAAATGAAGAAGTGGCGACGCGGCTGATGACGCCTGATGAAGCCATTGAAGCGGGGGCGCTGGCACTGTTTGGCGAAAAATATGGCGAAGAAGTGCGCGTTTTGTCCATGGGATTGGGGCGCGAGGAAAACGATGATGCCGCTTATTCGGTTGAATTATGCGGTGGCACCCATGTGCGTCGTCTCGGCGATATCGGCCTCTTGAAAATCTCGCAAGAGGGGGCTGTTGCTTCCGGTGTGCGGCGCATTGAGGCGCGCACAGGTGAGGGGGCATTGGCGCAAATTGCGGCGCATGAACATGTGTTGCATGCGACGACCAGCGAATTGAAAGTGGCGATTGAAGATTTGCCGACACGTGTTGCCAAATTGGTTGAGGAACGAAAAGCCCTGGATCGCGAATTAACCGAAGCCAAAAAACAATTGGCTCTGGCAGGTGCGGCCGGTCAAAGCGGGGGCGATGAAGCGAGCAGCCGAGAAGTCAACGGCACGCAGCTTATGGCGCGATGCCTGAATGGCCTGCCGGCCAAGCAATTGCGCGGCCTTGTTGATGAGGGCAAAAGTCAAATCGGCAGCGGTGTGGTGGTATTTGTCGGCATTGATGGCGACAAGGCAGGCATTGCGGTCGGCGTAACCGATGATTTGACGGATAAATTCAATGCGGTGGAATTGGTGCAGGCCGGTTCTGAAGCGCTTGGCGGTAAAGGCGGCGGCGGGCGCCCCGATATGGCGCAAGCCGGAGGACCCGATACGGGTGCGGCTGATGCTGCCATCGCGGCGATTGAGAAATTGCTCTAACGGTTAGGCTGAAAGCGCCTTTTCAAGATTTTCATTGAGCTTGTCGAGGAAGCCTTCCGTGCTCAACCATTCTTGGCCTTCACCGACCAAAAGCGCCAAATCTTTGGTCATGGCGCCACGTTCAACCGTGCTGACGCAGGTTTTTTCAAGCAATTGTGAGAAATTGGCCAATGCTTCATTCTTATCCAATTCAGCGCGCTTGGTGAGGCCACGCGTCCACGCAAAAATCGAGGCGATGGAATTGGTCGAGGTTTCTTCACCACGCTGATGGGCGCGATAATGACGTGTTACCGTGCCATGCGCCGCTTCGGCTTCCATTGTTTTGCCATCAGGTGTCAGCAATACAGATGTCATTAAACCGAGTGAACCGAAGCCTTGCGCGACGGTATCGGATTGCACATCGCCGTCATAATTTTTACAGGCCCAAACAAATTTGCCGTTCCATTTGAGCGCGGCGGCCACCATATCGTCAATCAAACGGTGCTCATAGTCTATGCCCAAAGCTTGGAATTTTTCCTTAAACTCGGTGTCAAAGACTTCCTGAAACAAATCCTTAAAGCGACCGTCATAGGCTTTCATAATGGTGTTTTTGGTCGACAGATAAAGCGGCCAGCCGCGGTCGATAGCATAGAGCATACAGGCGCGGGCAAAATCGCGAATACTGTCATCAAGATTATACATGGCCATAGACACCCCGCCGCCGGGGAAATCAAACACATCAAATTCTTTAATGTCGCTTCCATCTTCGGCTTCCCATTTTAGCGTCAGCTTGCCTTTGCCGGGAACAACAAAATCAGTGGCGCGATATTGGTCACCATAGGCGTGACGGCCGATAACAATCGGGTCGGTCCAACCCGGCACAAGGCGCGGCACATTGCGGCAAATAATCGGCTCGCGGAAAACCGTGCCGCCCAAAATATTCCGAATAGTGCCATTGGGCGAGCGCCACATTTCCTTCAAGCCGAACTCTTCAACCCGCGCTTCATCGGGGGTAATGGTTGCGCATTTCACGCCGACGCCGATTTCTTTAATCGCTTCGGCCGAGTCGATGGTGATTTGGTCATTCGTGTCGTCACGCGCTTCAATGCCAAGATCATAATATTTCAAATCAATATCAAGATAGGGGTTTATCAGCTTATCCTTGATCATTTGCCAGATGATGCGAGTCATCTCATCACCATCAAGTTCAACGATTGGATTCTCAACTTTGATTTTTGACATTTTAGCCCCTCGGAATGATTGCCTGTCATATAGCAAAATGCCTGCATTGATAAAAGCCCGTCTTTGCCTTATTTCACCCAGATGGAGAGAAAAAACGCATTGTCGCCCGCTATTATCCTTGTCGGAGCCCAATTGGGCGAAAATATCGGCACAGTGGCACGCGCCATGCTCAATTTCGGCCTCACCGATTTGCGCTTGGTCAGCCCGCGGCAGGGCTGGCAAATGGAGCGCGCCATAAAAGCATCAGCCGGGGCCGAGGCATTGCTTGAAAACCATCGCCTGTTTGAGACGGTAAGCGAAGCAACTGCCGATTTGGGCTATGTGGTGGCCACCACGGCGCGGCAGCGCGATATGGTCAAGCCGGTGGTGACACCGGCCGCCATGGCCGGTGCCATGCGCGCGCGGCAGTCAGAGCATCATCCGCAAAGCGGCATATTGTTCGGCTGCGAGCGCACCGGCCTTGATAATGATGATATTTCACTGGCCGATGCGATTTGCACTGTGCCGCTCAATCCTGATTTTTCCTCGCTAAATTTGGCGCAAGCGGTTTTGTTGATGGGTTATGAATGGTTTCAAACAGCCGATGCGACGCCGCGCGAGCAACTGGAGCTGCATGATGCGCGCGCCGCCACACGCGGCGAAATAAATGCCATGTTCGCCCATATGGAATCGGCACTGGATGCGGCGGGATTTCTTGCGCCCCCTGAAAAAAAACCGGCTATGGCGCGCAATATCAGAAACATCTTCAATCGCAGCGCCCTAACCGAGCAAGATGTGCAAACCCTGCGCGGTATCGTCAATGCGTTGTTGCGCTGGCCGCGTGGCGCCCGTGACAAGGCGTTGAAGCCGCGCGTGGCCGCTATATCACGCGGTTTGCCAGATCCAGAGGCGGCAACAGAAAAAGCGCAAGAAAAGGACGAAAATCCTGTTTGACATTGCGCGAGCCATGCGTATATTACGCGCCAATCGCGGGAAAAATCTCGCGCTTTTTATTTGAGCTAAGGTGAGGACAGCGCCGCATGAGCAAGCGCGTTTCGACAAAGTATAAAATTGACCGCCGCATGGGTGAAAACATTTGGGGTCGCCCGAAAAGTCCGGTCAATCGTCGTGATTATGGCCCCGGCCAACATGGCCAGCGCCGTCGTGGCAAATTGTCCGATTTCGGTACGCAATTGCGAGCCAAACAAAAGCTGAAAGGCTATTACGGCAATATTACCGAAAAGCAGTTTAAAGGCATTTATGCCGAAGCGGTTCGGGTGAAAGGCGATACCAGCGAGAATTTGGTCGGTTTGCTGGAAACCCGCTTGGACGCGGTGGTTTATCGCGCCAAATTTGTGACAACCGTTTTTGCCGCCCGCCAATTCGTCAATCACGGTCACGTGATGGTCAATGGTCGCCGCTGCAATATCCCAAGCCGTCGTTTGAAAATCGGTGATGTGGTTGAGGTTCGTGAGAAATCACGCAACCTCAATATTGTTTTGGAAGCGATTCAAAGCGCCGAGCGCGACGTGCCGGAATATATGACTGTCGACCACAGCAAAATGACCGCATCGCTGTCGCAAGTACCGCAATTGGCTGATATTCCTTATCCGGTTCAAATGGAACCGAATCTTGTGGTCGAGTTTTACTCGCGCAATTAGAGCTCCGGATTAACCTCTAAGGCTCGTATCGACAAAAAAGCCCGCCGGAATATGGCGGGCTTTTCTTTTGCACTTATATGCGTTTCAGACGGCTTCAATGCCTTTTTCGTCGAGATAGGGGCGCAATTCGCCTTCTTCAAACATTTCGCGGATGATATCGCAACCGCCGACAAATTCGCCCTTTACGTAAAGTTGCGGAATGGTCGGCCAGTTGGAAAAGGTTTTAATGCCCTCACGCAAAATATCATCTTCCAGCACATTGACGCCCTTAAACGGAATGCCGACATGTGAGAGGATTTGCACCACTTGGCCGGAAAAGCCGCATTGCGGGAAAACCGGCGTGCCTTTCATGAAAAGCACCACATCGGCGCTGTCGATCTCGCCTTGAATGAAACTGTTTATATCGCTCATTTCCTGCTCCTTCGCTTTGACTATGCGTCGTCCGGCACGCCGGTTTGCAAAGCCAATGCGTGTAACTCATCGCCCATGCCGCCATCGATTGCGTCATAAACCATTTTATGTTGCTGCACGCGGGTTTTGCCCTTGAAGGCGGCCGATACGACGCGCGCAGCATAATGGTCGCCATCGCCGCGCAAATCGGTGATTTCCACCTCTGCATCGGGCAGGGCGGCGCGTATCATATGTTCCAGTTCACCGGCGCTCATCGGCATGTTTGACCTCTATCCCTGCATCAGGGCCGGAAACCAGCCCTCATTCAGTTCGTGCAATTGTGACACTGATATGGTGACTGTATCACCGAATTGCAATTCTGCGCCAGTGGTGACGCCGATTTTGCTGAGCGGCAATCCGTCGGCCAATGCCTCCAAATCGGTCGCCTTATCGGCGCTGACGGCCAGTATATAACGCGCCTGATCTTCGCCGAACCAAAACCCGATATCGCCCTCAGCGCTGATTTGCGCGCCGATTTGACGGCCGATGCACATTTCCGCAAGGGCGACCGCCAAGCCGCCATCGGAAACATCATGTGCCGCACGCAAAAGGCCTTTATCGACCGCGCGGCGCACCAAAGCACCGTGTTTGGCTTCGCTTTCAAGGTCAACCGGCGGCGGTGCAAAGACCCCATCATGGTCCAACACATCGCGCTGATAGAGCGAGGCACCCAAATGACCTTTGGTTTCGCCCAGAAGATAAATATGTAAATCGTTCTCGGTGAACCGATTGCCGACGGCTTTGTCCAATTGTTTCAGCAAGCCGACGCCGCCAATGGCCGGTGTCGGCAAAATGCCGGTGCCATTGGTTTCATTGTAAAGCGACACATTGCCCGATACGACGGGGAAGTCGAGTGCGCGTCCGGCTTCGCCCATGCCTTCCAGACAACCAACAAACTGCCCCATAATTTCGGGCCGTTCAGGGTTGCCGAAATTCAAACAATTGGTAATGGCCAGCGGTGTTGCGCCGGTTGCACAAATATTGCGATAAGCCTCGGCGACGGCCTGCTTGCCGCCCTCCACCGGATCGGCAAAGCAATAGCGCGGTGTGACATCGGTGGATATGGCCAGAGCTTTCTGGGTGCCGTGCACGCGTACCAAAGCGGCATCACCCCCCGGCCCGGCCAGCGTGTCACCCATCACCATTGAATCATATTGTTCATAAACCCAGCGGCGCGAGGCAATTTCAGACGAGGCCATCAGCGTCGTCAGTGCCGAGGCCATATCCGGAGCGCCGTCCAATAAGGCAGCATCAAATGTCGCGGCTTTCGGGGTGGCCTGATGCGGGCGGTCATATTCGGGGGCGCCATCAGCCAGCGGCCCCAGCGGCATATCGGCAATGGTCTGCCCTTCATGGCTGACCACCATGCGGCTGGTATCGGTCAATTCACCAATTACCGCAAAATCCAATCCCCAACGCGAGAAAATGGCTTCCGCTTCCGGCTCGCGCCCCGGCTTCAGCACCATCAACATGCGCTCTTGGCTTTCCGACAGCAGCATTTCATAGCCTGTCATATGGGTTTCGCGGCACGGCACTTTATCGAGGTCGAGCAAAATACCGACCCCACCCTTATCGGCCATTTCCACCGAAGAGGAGGTCAGACCGGCGGCCCCCATATCTTGAATGCCGATAATCGCATCAGAAGCCATGAGTTCCTGACACGCTTCCAGCAGCAGTTTTTCGGTAAACGGGTCACCAACCTGAACTGTCGGGCGTTTTTCTTCCGAGGCATCGTCGAACTCGGCTGAGGCCATTGTCGCGCCGTGAATGCCGTCGCGGCCGGTTTTTGAGCCGACATAAACGACAGGCGCGCCGACGCCGGTCGCCGCGGCGTAGAAAATCTTATCGGTGCGCGCCACGCCGACACACATGGCGTTGACAAGAATATTGCCATTATAGCTTTTGTCGAAGTTAATCTCGCCGCCAACTGTCGGCACACCAATGCAATTGCCGTAGCCGCCAATGCCGGATACCACACCGGCCACAAGGTGACGGGTTTTGGCGTGGTCGGGTTGGCCGAAGCGCAGCGCGTTGAGATTGGCAACCGGGCGCGCGCCCATTGTAAAGACATCGCGCATAATGCCGCCAACGCCGGTGGCTGCGCCCTGATAGGGCTCAATGAAAGACGGGTGATTATGGCTTTCCATTTTGAACACCGCCGCATCGCCGTCGCCAATATCAATGACACCGGCATTTTCGCCCGGCCCTTGAATAACCTGCGGGCCGTCAACCGGCAGTTTTTTCAACCATTTGCGCGATGATTTATACGAGCAATGCTCAGACCACATAACCGAGAACACGCCCAATTCGGTATAATTGGGGGTGCGCCCCATATGGTCGCACACCATTTGATATTCGTCAGGCGTCAGCCCATGTTCGGCGACCACTGCGTCGGTGATTTCCGTGTCATTAATATGGCTCACGATAACGCCTCCACAATGCCTGAAAACATGCGCTTTCCGTCTTCGCCGCCCAGTGCCGCCTCGGCCCGTCGTTCAGGATGTGGCATCATGCCGACAATGCGGCCTGACGGGTCACAAATGCCGGCAATATCGAGGCATGCGCCATTGGGATTGTCGCCCGCCGCATAGGTAAAGGCGATGCAGTCATCGTCCTGCAAACGCTTCAGCGTGTCATCATCGGCGAAATAATTGCCTTCATTATGCGCCACCGGCACGGTGATTTCCTCACCCGCTTTATATTGCGCGGTGAAAGCGGTTTTATTATTGGTGACGGTAAGGCGGGTATTGCGGCAAACAAAGTTCAGCCCCTTATTTTGCATCAACACGCCCGGCAAAAGACCGCATTCAGTAAGCACTTGAAAGCCGTTACAAATGCCCAGCACGGCGGCTCCCTTTTTGGCCTGTGCCACCACTTCGCGCATAATCGGGCTATTGGCAGCCATAGAGCCGCAGCGCAAATAATCGCCGTAAGAAAATCCGCCGGGCAGAACAATCAAGTCGCTTTTGGGTAAATCACTATCGCCATGCCATGCCATAAGAGGCGCTTTGCCCATCGCCGCTTCAATGCACACGGCGACATCGCGGTCGCAATTTGACCCGGGGAATACAATCACCGAAGCCTGCATATCAGGCCTCGCCATCAAGATGGATTTGGTAATTCTCAATCACCGTATTGGCGAGCAGCTTTTCGCACATATCGGTGAGCGCCGCCTCAGCCTTTTGAGGGTCGCTTTCCGAAAGATTAACCTCAATCAGTTTGCCTTGCCGAACTTCATCGACGCCGCCAAAACCCAACTGGCCCAGCGCATTTTCAATGGCCTTGCCCTGCGGATCCAGTACCCCGTTTTTCAAAGTAATGTGAATGGTCGCTTTCATAATGTCTTAAGCCTCTTCAATATTGCTCATCAAACCGAGGCGCTCAGCCACTTGTTGATAGGCATCTACCATGCCGCCCAAATCTTGTCTGAAGCGGTCTTTATCCATTTTTTCATTTGAATCGATATCCCAAAGGCGACAGCTATCGGGACTGATTTCGTCGGCCAGCACAATGCGAATGCCGTCATCGCTTTTGACGCGCCCGAATTCCAGTTTGAAATCGACAAGGCGAATGCCAACATCGGCGAAAATCTCAATCATGCGCTGATTTATTTTCTTGGCGAGGGTGATGATTTCGGCCAGTTCCTCGGCGCTGCACCAGCCAAACACGGCAATATGGTCTTCGCTGATAAGCGGATCGCCCAGCGCATCGTCCTTATAGTAAAACTCGACCAATGGGCGGGGCAAAGTGTCGCCTTCATTCAGGCCGAGCCGTTTGACCAGAGAACCGGCAGCAATATTGCGCATCACCACTTCCAGCGGAATAATCTCGGCGGCGCGAATAAGCTGCTGGCGCGGGTTTATCGTTTCGATGAAGTGGGTCGGCACGCCGATTTTCTCAAGCTCGGCAAAAATAAATTCGGAAATGCGCAGATTGAGAATGCCCTTGCCGGTCATGATTTCATGCTTTTCAGCATTAAAGGCGGTGGTGTCATCTTTGAAATATTGCACCAGCGTGCCGTCTTCAGGGCCTTCGAAAAGCACTTTGGCTTTACCCTCATAAATGCGACGACCTGTGGGCATATCATGCGACATAAATTGTCTCCGTCAGATGTCCGATAAATTAGTTAATGCGGTTGATTCGAGCAATTAAGATTCACCGAAAACGCGGTTAAAAATCGTATCGACATGTTTGAAGTGATAGCCGAGATCAAACAGAGCTTCCAAATCTTCATCGCTCAGCACGACCTCTTTATCGGCTTTCAACAGGTCGAGAAATTGTCCTTCGCCGCGCCATACCGGCATGGCATTGCGCTGCACCAAGCGATAGGCGTCTTCGCGGCTGACACCGGCTTGCGTTAAAGCCAAAAGCACGCGCTGCGAATGCACCAAGCCACCCAGCTTGTCGAGATTGGCCTGCATACGCTCGGGATAGACAACAAGGTTCTCGACGACATTGGTAAGGCGCACCAGAGCGAAGTCCAAAGTGATGGTGGCATCGGGGCCAATCATACGCTCCACCGAAGAATGCGAAATATCGCGCTCGTGCCACAGCGCCACATTTTCCATCGCCGGCACCGCCATGCCACGCACCAGCCGCGCCAGACCGGTTAGGTTTTCGGTCAAAACCGGGTTGCGCTTATGCGGCATGGCCGACGAGCCTTTTTGGCCCTCCGAGAAATATTCTTCCGCCTCCAAAACTTCTGTGCGCTGCAAATGCCGTACTTCAGTGGCCAGTCTTTCCATTGACGAGGCGATAA
>RFZE01000151.1 GCA_009920875.1 Alphaproteobacteria bacterium
GTATCATCTGATGCTGCGCCCCGGCGCTGAGGAAGTGGCAGCGCTTGGTGGGCTTCAAGATTTCATGCAGTGGGACGGGCCGATTTTGACTGATAGCGGTGGTTTTCAAGTGATGTCATTGTCAAAGCTGGCGAAAATGAGCGAGGACGGGGTGCAATTTCAAAGCCATCTCGATGGCAGTGAACATATGCTGACGCCCGAGCGCAGCATTGAAATTCAAACGCTGCTGGGTGCCAATATCCGTATGGTGCTGGATGAGTGCACGCCCTTTCCGGCCACGCATGAGCAGGCCGAGGCTTCCATGCAGCTTTCCATGCGTTGGGCCGAGCGCAGTAAAAAAGCTTTTGGTGAATATGATGCCGGGCAGGGCGATGCGCTGTTCGGCATTGTGCAGGGCGGGGTTTATGAAGATTTGCGCCATCAAAGCGCTGCCGCTTTGCAAGATATCGGCTTTGACGGTTACGCTGTCGGCGGCTTGGCGGTCGGTGAGGGGCATGACACCATGCTGCAAGTGCTGGATTTCACTACGCCGGTTCTGCCGCGGGACAAGCCGCGCTATCTTATGGGGGTTGGCACGCCGGAAGATTTGGTTGAAGCGGTGGCGCGCGGCGTCGATATGTTTGATTGCGTCATGCCGACCCGCGCCGGTCGTCACGGCACGGCCTATACATGGCGCGGCAAGGTGAATATCCGGAATGCGCGCCATGCCAACGACCCGCGCCCGCTCGATGAAGGCATGGCCTGCGAAGCGTCGAGCCGCTATAGCCGC
Organism: Alphaproteobacteria bacterium; assembly: GCA_009920875.1. GTDB lineage: Bacteria > Pseudomonadota > Alphaproteobacteria > RS24 > RS24 > UBA8337. The sequence goes on from RFZE01000151.1 coordinate 770, forward strand.
GCTTATTTGCATCATCTCAATCGCTGCGGCGAATATCTCGGTGCCATGCTGCTGAGTTGGCACAATTTGGCGTTTTATCAGGAGTTGATGGCGGTCATGCGCGATGCCATTGAGGCCGGAAAGTTTGAAGACTTTCGTGCCGATTTTTACGAAAAGCAAAAAGCCGATGATTTGGAGCCGCTTTAACTGCGCGGCGCAATTTTCTTCAAAATACCGTTAAAAGTCGCCAGTGTGTCGTCACCGACAAAAATTTCGCCACGAATAAACACCAATGAGCGCGTGTTGCGCGTTACTTCGCCTTTGGCGTAAACGCAATCGCCCAGCGGTGCTGCACCTTTCAAAAACTCAGTCTGGCAAGACACGGTTACCGAATGTTCGTTTTCCAACGCGTCATGGGCAATGACGAAAAGCGCGTAATCGGCAAAGCTCATCAACATGCCGCCATGCAAAAACCCACCGCCATTCAGGTGGCGCTTTTCGCAGACAAAAGCAGATAAATGCTGACCTTTATTCGGATCTATTTTCATGAAGAACGGTCCGGCATGGTCTTCAAACGGCTCTTCGCCGCCCCATTTGGTCCAACCCTCTAATTGTGGTGGTGTGTCAGTCATGAATAGCTCCCAAGATGACGCGCACCATAAGCGGCTTTTCGCCATAGGCGCAAGCGCTTAGAGATTATTTTTCGGGGAAGCCGACCATGCGGCTCAACTCTTGAAAGCTGACCCTTGCGCCATCAGGCTCACCCTCAAGCAAGTGCTGATAAGCGGCGTTCAGCGCAGTGGCTGATGCCGCCATCGCAGCGACCGGATAAATGATGAAGCTGAAGCCCATCTCAACCAGTTTCGCGCGGGGGATGAGCGGACTGCGACCGCCTTCGACCATATTGGCAAGCAAGGGAATGTCACCCAAAGCGGCTCCGATTTGGCGAAATTCGTCTTCGCTTTCCGGCGACTCGATAAACAAAATATCGGCTCCGACTGCGGCGAACAGGCGACCGCGCTCAATCGCTTCGTCGAGGCCGTTTTGTTCGCGTGCATCGGTGCGCGCCACAATCAGGAAGTCATTATCTTGGCGTGCCGTGACGGCATCCGCAATTTTTGCGACCGCTTCATCGCGAGATATCACTTCGCGACCGGGAATATGGCCGCAAATTTTCGGCACTTGCTGATCTTCGATTTGAATACCCGCTGCGCCCGCTTTTTCATATGCCTGAACCGTTGCGCCAATGTCATCAAAGCCGGTATCTGCATCGGCAATAAGCGGTGTCGATATGGCTTCGCAAAGGGATTGAATGCGCGCTTCCATATCGGGCAATGTCAGAAAACCATTATCAGGTTTGGCCAGCTGGCTGGCAGATACGCCATAGCCGGATAGATAAAGCGCCTCAAAACCGGCGCTGTCGGCCAAGCGCGCGGACAGCCCGTCATAAACTCCGGGGGCGATAATGGTTTGTGTGGTGAGTTTCTCACGAAGGGTGGCGCGGTCGGCAGGCATCAACAAATCCTCTATCGTCGATTATCCATTTTTTTGCTGCATGACGCCAGCCTTAAGCAGTGACATCAAAGCCATAGAGTTTGTCTTGGCGCGCATCGCCAAGACCCACGCATCTTCGACAGCCATAGCGGCCCCTTGCGCCATAAAAGGCAGCATTGGGTGCGCTGCATCACCGAGCAAGGCAACACGCCTATCGACCCATTTTTCCAGTGGCGGCCGGTCGAAAAGAGCCCAACGATAAAGTTCTTTAGCCTCACTCAAAATTTTCAAAATGGTCGGATGCCAATCGGCAAACTCGACCATGGCTTGCGCCGCCGTGCCGCGCTCACTCCATGATTCTGTTGTCCAGTCATCACGCTCGACCACGGCGACAAGATTGGCCAATGTGCCGCCTCGCAAACGATAGGTCACACAGTGCTTGCCGGGCCCCATCCATGCGCAGGCCGTCGGGCGGGGGGCAATTGTGCCAAGCTGGTCTATCGGCACAACCGTGCGCCATGCGACATTGCCGGTGAAAACGGGTTGTTCTTCGCCCAACATTGCCTCGCGCACCGTCGAGTGAATGCCGTCGCTGCCAATCAACATATCGCCGCGCAGCTTGCTGCCATCGGCCATATGCACTGTCACGCCGTCAGCATTTTGCGCGT
>RFZE01000152.1 GCA_009920875.1 Alphaproteobacteria bacterium
GATACCGGCATTATTGACCAGCACATGCAGCGCCCCTTCATGGGCTTTTATATCGGCAATAATATCCTGCCAGACGCTTTCGTCGGTAACATCTTGCGCCAAGCCACGCGCATTGCCTCCCGCCTCAGTGATCAGCGAGACGGTTTTTTGCAAACCTTCTTGCTCAATATCAGTGACGATAACACGGGCACCGGCTTCGGCCAGTTTTTGCGCACAAGAGCGGCCAATGCCACCGGCCGCACCGGTAATCAGTGCGGTTTTACCGCTACAATCATTCAATAATGTCATTTGACTAGTCGCGGCAAATGACGTTCATTTTGGTGTAGCCTTTGACAAAGCTGGAAATATTCCGGTTCGGCTCGCCAATCACTTCGACTTTCGAGAAGCGCTTGAGCATTTCATCCCACAATATTTGCAATTGCAATTCGGCCAGACGATTGCCGAAGCAACGGTGAATGCCGAAACCGAATGAAATATGATTGCGTGCATTGGCGCGCTCAAAATCCAGCGCATTGGGATTGTCGAATTTGCGCTCATCGCGATTGCCCGAGACATACCACATGGCGACTTTATCGCCTTTTTTAATGGTCTTGCCGTGCATTTCCACATCTTCCAAAGCGGTGCGGCGCATATAAGCCAAAGGCGTTTGCCAACGAATAATCTCGGCCACCGTGTTGGGGATGAGGTCACGATTGGCACGCACTTTTTCCCATTCGGCGGGGAACAAATTGGAGCCGTAAATCGAAGCCGACATGGAATTACGTGTCGTGTCATTACCGCCGACAATCAGCAATATCAGATTGCCGAGATATTCCATTGTGTCCATATCTTTGGTTTCTTCGCCATTGGCCAACATGGTGATGAGGTCATGGCCGTCTTTGCCGACACGCTGTTGCCACAGCCCCATGAAATATTCCACACATTCCATCAATTCGGCTCGACGCTGGTCTTCGCTCTCAACAATACCGGTTTCCGGACCGGCGGTTGCCACATCCGACCAACGGGTCAGCTTGCGGCGATCGTCAAACGGGAAATCGAACAAAGTGGCCAACATCATGGTGGTCAGCTCAATCGATACCGTATCGACCCAGTCAAATTCTTCATTGACCGGCACAGTGTCCAGCAGGTTTTGCGTCCGCTCGCGAATGAGTGTCGACATTTCCGCCAGGCTCATGGGCGAAACAATCGGTGCCACGGTTTTGCGCTGCACATCATGCTTGGGCTGATCCATGGCAATAAACATCGGCAATTCAAAATCTGCCGCCGGATTGGGCAGCACAATGGCCGGCTCGGAAGAAAAACGCTTATGATCCGTATCGACCGCCATAATATCGTCATAGCGGGTCACCGACCAATAGGGGCCGATGGGCTCATCCATTTCTGTGCGCACTTCTGAAGTCCAGCCATCTTTGCAATAATGCAGCGGATCCTCATCGCGCAAACGCTCAAAAATGGGCCACATTTCTTCTGACGGCCAGAGATGCGGATTGGAAACATCCAAATCCTCCAAAGGCGTATTATAGGCATAATTATGCCCCGGCACGGTTTCTTGTTTAATCGCTTCGCTCATAACCCACTCCCGGTCAAAATTTCATACGTCATGGTAAAAATGACGCCTGCGTCATAAATGATAACCATTAAAAACTCGGCAACTCAAGTATTTTCGTTAATGATGCACCGGTTTTTTGCCCGACCCGCTTGCGCCATGGCATCGCAAAAACTAGATTATGCCATGCACGGGGGTCCGGCATTGAGCTTAAGATCGGTGAGAGCATACCCTTTGTACCTGTTTACGGATTATGCCGCTGCAGGGAGTGCCTGTTTCATGCACCCTTGCCGTTGCAGCCAGCTTCAGCTCAAGGACGGTTACCATGTCACAGAACAAGATGTCGCAAAACGAGATGTCACAGGCCCAAACCTCAAATGATAAGAAAGCCGGTTTCTCGCGCGATGCGGCGCGTTTGGATGATGCCTCCATCGCCCCGCTGCCGATGAGCGAAAAAGTCTATATCACCGGCTCGACGCCCGATATTCGCGTGCCAATGCGCAAAATCACCCAGCATGACACGCCGACCGATATGGCGCTGTCGGGCCAAACCGGTGAAGAAAACCCGCCCGTCTATGTTTATGACACATCCGGCCCTTATACCGACCCTGAGGTCAATATTGATATTCGCAACGGACTTGCGCCTGTGCGGCAAAATTGGATTGAGGCGCGCGACGACACGGAGCTGCTTGACGGGCCCAGTTCCGATTTCGGGCAAGCGCGACTGCATGATGAGAAATTGGCGGCGCTGCGCTTTAATTTGCAACGCACGCCGCGACGCGCCAAGCGAGGCAAAAATGTCAGCCAAATGCATTATGCGCGGCAAGGCATTGTGACGCCGGAAATGGAATATATCGCCATTCGCGAAAACCAAAACCGCCATGCCTATATGGAAAACCTTGCCGCTTGCGGCGAAAAAGGCCAGCGCATGGCCGAAATGCTGACGCGCCAGCATGGCGGCGAGGCTTTTGGCGCAAATTTGGTCACCGAGATTACCCCCGATTTCGTGCGCCAAGAAGTGGCGCGTGGGCGCGCCATTATTCCTGCCAATATTAACCATCCCGAAAGCGAACCGATGATTATCGGGCGCAATTTTCTGGTCAAAATTAACGGCAATATCGGCAATAGCGCGGTCACCTCATCGATAGGTGAGGAGGTTGATAAAATGAGCTGGGGCATTCGCTGGGGGGCTGACACGATTATGGATTTGTCGACCGGCAAGCATATTCACGAAACCCGCGAATGGATTTTGAGAAATTCGCCTGTACCCATTGGCACAGTGCCAATTTATCAGGCGCTGGAAAAAGTCGACGGCAAGGCGGAAGAACTGACTTGGGATATGT
>RFZE01000153.1 GCA_009920875.1 Alphaproteobacteria bacterium
CGGGTGGCCATTGGAATGTCGCTTATCCTTTTGTGCGCTTGCACCAGCCATCCAGTTTTTTCGGTGTCGCTTCGCGCGAATTGAGCCGTTTTGAAAAAGACAAGGTGGGTTTCAATAAGGGACTTTATGATTTGGCGTCGGGGGCTGAAGTCAGCGCCTATTTTGATGATGTGATGCAGCAAACATTATTGCCGAGTGGGCGGGTGCGCTATTTCCCCATGTCGGATTATCAGGGTGACGGTGTGTTCACCTCGCTGACCGGCGGGCAGGAAACCTGTGTAACATTTAAAAAGCTGGTCGATGCGACGCGGCTGACCGTCGATGTGCCGGCTGAGCACACACCGGCTTTCACCATTGCCGATGGTGTCAATTTTATGCCGCTCAATGAATTGCCGACACTGAAAACTGCGCCGAAAGGTTATGTCGTTATCGGTTCGGGCAAGACCGGCATGGATGCGTGTCTATGGCTGCTGCAAAATGGCGTCAATAACGATGCCATTCGTTGGATTATGCCGCGCGATGCTTGGATGCTGCCGCGCGAATTTGCCCAAAATTCGGATGAGTTTTTTGCCGATACATTCGGCAATCAAGCCAAGCAGTTTGAGGCTTTGGCGACGGCGGAGAATATCGACGATATGTATGACCGGCTGGAAGCTGCCGGTTGCATGGTGCGGATTGACGAAAATGTGCGCCCGACCATGTTTCACGCCGCCACCATTAGCCGCCCTGAATTGGACGCGCTGCGACAAATCAAAAACATTATTCGCATGGGGCGGGTGTCAGCTTTGGAGCTTGATAAAATCATTCTTGATGACGGTGAATTGGAAACCGGCGCGGATATCGTGCATGTCGATTGCTCGGCCAGCCTATCGCGCACTATGCCAAAAATGTCGCCCAAGCCGGTATTTGACGGCAATGTCATCACCCCGCAAACCGTGCGCAGTTTCATGCCGGTTTTCAGCGGGTCGATGATTGCTTATGTCGAGGCGCATTATGATGATGAAGAAGAAAAAAACCGGCTGTGCAATGTTGTGCCACTGCCCAATCGGGCTGAGGATTTTGTGCCGATGACTTTGGCCGCCATGATGAACCAATTTAATTGGTCGCAAGACAAGCCTTTGCGCCAATGGGTGCGTGGCAATCGGCTCGATGGTTTCACCAAGCTGACTCATAATCTTGACCCTGATGACAAAGAAAAAATGGATATTATGCTCAGAATTCGCGACAATGCGCCCAAAGCGGTGGGCAATTTGATGAAGCTGGCCGAGACAATCGACGCGCCCGCATAGGAGGGGATTATGGCTGAGTTTCAAACCCACAAAAACGATATTACCAAAACCCGTTTGGTGGATGTCGGCAATCAGCCTGACGATTTCACACTGGCCGATGGCGAAATTCTGGTCAAAGTCGAACGCTTTTCATTCACCGCCAATAATGTGACTTATGGCGCGGTCGGTGAACAAATCGGCTATTGGCAGTTTTTCCCGCCGCATCTGACCGATGGTGATGATGCCGATTGGGGCATTGTGCCGGTTTGGGGTTTTGCCGAGATTGTCGCCAGCAATAATCCCGATATGAAAATCGGTGAGCGCAGCTATGGTTATTTTCCGATGGCGAATTTTTTGAAAATGCTGCCGGTGCGCGTGTCTGATGAGCGCTTTGTCGATGGCGCACCGCATCGCGCCGAATTGCCTGCTGTCTATAATAGCTATGACCGCCTTGGCGCGGGGCAGCCGCAAAATGACAATTTACGTGCCTTGCTGAACCCGCTTTACGGCACGTCATTTTGCCTTTGTGATGCGCTGCAGGAAGAAAATTATCGTGATGCCGAGCAAGTGGTGATTTTGTCAGCCTCGTCAAAAACCGCTATCGGTTTGGCCTTTGGCCTGTCGCAAATTGACGGTGCGCGTCCGGCCATTATCGGCCTCACATCACCGGCCAATGTCGGCTTTGTCGAGAAGACCGGCAGCTATGACACGGTAATCGGCTATGACGATTTGGACGCAGTGCCTAATATCAGCTCTGTGCTCGTTGATATGTCTGGCAATCGTGCCGTTTTGGGCGCGGTGCATGGGGCGCTGGGCGACAATATGCATTGGTGTCACAATGTCGGGCTGACCCATTGGGATGATAGCGAAACCAAAAACGACCCGGCTGCGGCACAGCTTATCGCGGAGCGCAGCGCCATGTTTTTTGCACCCGGCCATATTGCGCGGCGTGCCAAAGAATGGGGCGCTTTGGACTTTAGTCAGAAAGTTGCGGGATTTCTGGCCGATGGCATGGCGCATGCAGGCGGTTGGCTTGATGTGCATGAAACACAGGGTCTGGAAGCTTTCAGGCCGATGCCCAAGTGCCGGTATAGCTCAGTTGGTAGAGCATCTGATTTGTAATCAGAGGGTCGGGAGTTCAAGTCTCTCTGCCGGCACCATTTTTCATCAGCCCTTTTTGGTCATGTCGGGTCGGCAATTTTCAATAATTGTTTCCCGAAATTCTCGCCTGTATAGAGTCGCCTTATGGTGTTCGGAATATTTTCAAACCCCTCTGCCATATCAACTTCATAGACAATATCGCCCGAAGCGACCCAGCCCATAAGCTGCTCAATGGCTTCCATAGCTCGCGGCAGGAAATCAAGAATGATAAAGCCCTGCATGCGGCCGCGATTGGTGACCAAGGTCATTAAATTATTCGGGCCGGGTTCAGCTTGCGTCGCATTATAGGTGGAAATGGCACCACACATAACGACACGGCCATATAAGTTGATATGATTGAGCGCGGCCTCCAAGGTTTCGCCGCCAACATTGTCGAAAAATATATCCCATTTATCCGGACAGTGATGCGCTATCTGGGTAGAAACATCCTCTGATTTATAATCAATAACG
>RFZE01000154.1 GCA_009920875.1 Alphaproteobacteria bacterium
GTCGCCCCGGTTTGCGGCTGCAAATCGGGATTGGCCTCAAATCCGGCGCGGGTGATTTTGACATCTTCAAAACCGAGGTCGAGACCGACCGCCTGACAGCGTTTATGAAAATATGCGGCATGGGTATGGCGGCCATGGCCGCAGCCCAAATCGAGCAGCGCGTGCCCGTCTTGCAAGTCCAGCCTGTCGAGATTGATGGTCTGCATATCTTAAAGTGAAATTCCGTGATGCGCGGCCAATGTGCGGCGATACATGGCCACCACATCGCGCGCGCAGCGTTCCCATTTGAAATTGTCGAGAATATGCTGGCGCGCCGTCACGGACATTTTCTCGCGCCGCGCCGGATCTTTCAACAGCGTGCCAATCGCCTCCGCCAAAGCCGGCGGGTTGGAATGCGGCACAATAATGCCGGCATCGCCGACAACTTCCGGCAAAGAGCCGCCATCGGTCGCCACCAGCGGCACGCCGCATGACAAAGCCTCACCGGCCGGAAAGCCGAAGCCCTCATAGACCGAAGGCGACACAGCAATGGTCGCTTCGGCATAAAGGTCGCGAATATCTTCGCCGCGCAGGCCGGAAACGAATTTCACGCGGTCGCGAATGCCCAAGCGGTTCAGTTCTTCCATGGTTTGCCCTTCGCGCAAACGTCCGACCACCAGCAATTCCAAATCAGGATGCGCGACCAGCAGGCTGTGATAGGCGCGAATGAGATAGATAAGCCCTTTGAGCGGCACATCGGCGCTGGCCGTCACCATCAGACGGTTGGTTTTGCGGGTAATATGCGGCTGCGGGGTGAATAATTCATGGTCAATGCCATGGTGAATGCGCGTCATGCGCGCGGCGGGAACGCCAAAATCTTTTTCAACATCGCGCTTGGTGCTGTCTGAGACGACAATTAGCGGGTCAAGCTGGCGCGCCACTTTGATTTGCATATTGAGGAAGCTATACCAGCGCCATTTCAAAAATTTGATATGCGGCCATTTGGCGTGGGCAATATCAATGCGCTTATCCATGGTAATCGGGTGGTGGATGGTGCCGACCACCGGCAGGCCCATATCGCGCACATCCAGCATGCCGTAACACAGCGTCTGGTTGTCATGCATAATGTCATATTGGTCAATCTTATCGCGCATATAGTCAGCCATGCGCACACCGAAAGTATAAGGTTCGGGAAAACCGCCCCAATTATGGCTCCACCATTCAAACAAATCGGTCTTGTTGGAGAGAATCTCGCGATTGAGACAGGTAATCGGGTTTTCGCGCGCATACATATCCAAAGAGGGCAGCTTAATGAGCCCGATGCGCTTATCCAAAATCGGATAGGGCGGGCCGGAAATCACATCAACATGATGGCCCAAATCGACCAAAGCTTTTGAAATCAGACGCATATAAATGCCCTGTCCGCCGGTATGCGGATCAGAGCGATAGCTGGGTAGGAGGATACGCAAGGGCGCATCACCCTTTATGGCCTCAACGGGCACAGCACCGGCGTCACCGATGCGGGTTTCTGGACGGTTCATGTGGTCCTCGACTATGTGTTTTCAACTTGGGCGCGACTATAAGTGGCTGCGCCGCATGTCTCAAGGCTTAGAGGCGGTTTTTTCAGACAAAACGCCGCAGCACCCAATCCTTGATATGCTCAGCCAATTGCTCGGGTTGCTCATTTTGCGTCCAGTGGCCGCAATCGTCGATAATATGGGTCTCCAAATCATCGATATAGGCCGGCATGCCTTCGGCCATGCTGGGCGGCAGCACGCGGTCATTGGCTGCGCAAATCATCAGGCTCGGATGGTTGATTTTCTGTTCCATAGCCTCAGAATTCTGCCAATTACGGCTGAAATTGCGATACCAATTTATGCCGCCGCGAAAACCGGCGCGTTTGAAGCCATCGACATAATATTGAAAATCAGTGTCGTCGAATAAGGGTACGCCGGGCCATTTGTCTTCAGGGTCTTTCAGCATGTTCAGCAATTCAATGCGTTCCCAACTATCGCTTGGCAAGTCCGTCGTCTCTTCCAAGCCGCCGCTTTTGCGATACATCATGCGGAGAAGATGCGCCGGATCGGCGTCGAAAACCGCTTCGGCGCGGCCATAATCTTGAAAAGCGGCAATGTAAAAATCATCACCAAAGGCGGCGCGAAACAGCTTAATCGGGTCATCGCTGAGGCGCGGCACATAGGGGGTGTTAACGCCGATAAGTCCGGCCGTGCGGGTGGGATGGAAGAAAGGCATTTGCCAAATCACAAAGCCGCCCCAATCATGGCCGGTGAAAATCGCTTTCTCAATATCCATCGCATCCAGCAAATGAGCCAAATCGCCGGTCAAATGTGTCATGTCATAGAGCGGCACACCGCTTTCATCACCGGCATCATTCAGCGCTTTGCCGGTCATGCCGAAACCGCGCTGCTCGGGCACAATCACATGCAGCCCGGCCTCAACCAAAATCGGCACCACTTTGCGCCAGCTATAGGCCAGTTCGGGCCAGCCGTGGCACAGCACCAAAGACGGTATATCGGTGCGTCTTTCACCGGCCTCAAAGACCGCCATACGCAAATCGGGAAGGTCAAAATAAGTCGGATTGTGCCAATCAATCATCTTTTATCGCTGCCTATCGTGCCATCAGATAATCGGCTTTGCGGGCGCGCCGAATATCGCTCAAACAAGAATCGTCATCCGTATAGAGAAAGACATAAACATAAGCGTCATCGCCATCCATGACGAGGCGGCAAAACCCAAGCTCGCTATCGGGTTTGTTTTTCGGACATTCGATGAGGTCGACATGGGGAATATTCGCTTCAAATTCGGAATAGGGGACGGGACA
>RFZE01000155.1 GCA_009920875.1 Alphaproteobacteria bacterium
TGATTTAACGCAATAGTGTTGTGCATCAATCATAACAGCAACATCTTCTGTGTCAAGGATGAATTGTAATGTATGAAAGATTTGTTCTGTTAATCGTTCTTGGATTTGCGGACGCTTTGAAAAGATTGACCCGCAAAAGCAAATTAAATAGCCTTTGAGCAGTTTTGGGAGAGTGACATGAATTTCGATTTTTCGGATGACCAGAAAATGCTGAAGGATCAGGCGCGCAAGTTCCTTGAGGACAAGTGCAGCTATGACGATGTGCGAAGCATTTTGGAAAGCGATGACAGCCATCATGATGGCGTGTGGAACGGCTTGTGCGAATTGGGTTTTGCCGGTGCTGCCATTCCCGAAGAATTTGGTGGCCTCGGTCTTGGGGCGCTGGAGCTTTGCGTGATTGCTGAAGAGCTTGGCCGCGCAGCTGCGCCGGTGCCGTTCTCATCTTCCATTTATATGTTTGCCGAAGCGCTGAAATTGACCGGCTCGGATGAACAAAAAGCCGCTTGGCTGCCGCAAATCGCTACCGGCGAAATTATCGGCACTTTGGCTTCGGCGGAAGGCACACAAGCGCCATCGCCGCGCACGGTGAAGGCAAGTTTTTCCGGCGGCAAGCTGAGCGGGCGCAAATTGCCCGTGCCCGATGGCGAAACCGCCTCGGTTGCGGTGGTGCTAGCCAATACGGGCGGCAGCGGCGAACAAGCTTTGTCTCTGGTGCTGGTTGACCTTAATCAAGACGGCATTACCCGGTCGGCGGTTGAAACCATTGACCCGACGCGCGGCCATGCCGAGATTAATTTCGACAATGCCGATGCCAGCCTGTTGGGCACGGAGGGCGAAGGTTGGGACATGCTGAAGCGGGTTGAGGCCGGCGCGGCGGTGCTGATGGCTTTTGAACAAGTCGGCGGCACAGAAGCAGCGCTCAATATGGCAAAAGATTATTCGCTCGACCGCTATGCTTTCGGGCGTCAAATCGGTTCTTATCAAGCCATTAAACACCGCCTCGCCGATATGTATGTGAAGCTTGAATTGGCGCGCTCCAATGCCTATTACGGCGCGATGATTTTGTCTGAAGACAGCGCCGAGCTTGAATTGGCAGCGGCCTCGGCGCGCATTTCCGCGACCGAAGCCTATCGCTTTGCCGCGCAGGAATGCATCCAAGTGCATGGCGGAATCGGCTTCACATGGGAAGCCAATCCGCAGTTTCATTATCGGCGCTCAAAGCTTTTGGCTTTGGCTCTGGGCAGCGCCAGCCGATGGAAAGACAGGCTCGTATCAGAGCTTGAGAAAAGTAACGTGGCTTGATGCAGCACTTCTCGTGTCAGCTAGCATATGAAGAAATGATCATCAGGAAGGACAGTTAAAATGGATTTTAACGATACCCCCGAAGAAGCAAAATTTCGTGCTGAAGTGCGTGAATGGCTTTCTGCCAATGCCAAGCCGAAAGATCCGAGCAAAATAAAAGCCGGTGTCTCAAGCAAGCCGGAATCCGAGCGTTTGGCGCGCGCCAAAGAATGGCAGGCCAAAAAAGCTGAAGCCGGTTATGCGGCCATTACTTGGCCGACCGAATATGGCGGTCTTGGCGGCACGCCGATTCAATCGGTGATTTACAGCCAGGAAGAGTCGAATTTTGACGTGCCCGGCGGTTTCTTTGAAATCGGCCTCGGCATGTGTATTCCGACCATGATGAAATGGGCAACCAAAGAGCAATGCGACCGCTATGTAAAACCGGCGCTTTATGGCGAAGAAATTTGGTGCCAGCTTTTCTCAGAACCGGCCGCCGGTTCCGATGTCGCGGGTCTGCGCACAAAATGCGAAAAAGACGGCGATGAATGGGTGATTAATGGCCAGAAGGTCTGGACGTCGGGCGCGCATTTTTGCGATTACGGCATTATCGTCACGCGCTCTGACCCGACCGTGCCGAAGCATAAAGGCCTGACCTTTTTCTTCCTCGATATGAAATCGCAGGGCATTGAAATTCGCCCGATTAAGCAGATTTCCGGCGGCAGCGGCTTTAATGAAGTGTTCTTCAATGATGTGCGCGTACCCGACAGCCAGCGTTTGGGCGATGTCGGCGAGGGCTGGAAAGTGTCGCTGACCACGCTGATGAATGAGCGTCTCGCCATCGGTCAAGGCAGCGGTGTTGACCATGCCGAATTGCTGAAATTGGCGCGCGACACGGAACTGGAAAACGGCCCGGCCATTAAAGATTCCAATGTGCGCGAAAAATTGGCTGATTGGTATGTCCAGTCGCAAGGCTTGAAATATACAAAATTCCGCACTTTGACCGCTTTGTCGAAAGGCCAAGTGCCGGGGCCGGAAAGCTCTATCGGTAAAATCGTCTCGGGTCCGAAAATGCAGGACTTGGCGAGCTTTGCGATGGATATTCAAGGTCAGGGCGGCGTCATGCAAGATGTTGAAGAAAGCCCGATGGCCGGTGCTTTCCAAAACCAATGGATTGGCGCAGCCGGTTACCGCATTGCCGGTGGCACGGATGAGATTTTGCGCAATATCGTATCGGAACAGGTGCTTGGCCTGCCGCAAGATATTCGCGTTGATAAAAACGTGCCGTTTAACGAATTGCCGGGAGCCGGCAGCAAAAAATAGCCGTTTAACGGCCTGATTTTGAAAGCCCGCAGGGGAAACCTTGCGGGCTTTTTCTTGCCCCAAGCCCCGAAAAAGGCGACAAAGGCGGCATGAGTTTGACCGCGCCCGATATTCGTTTTTCCGTCGCGCCGATGATGGATTGGACCGACCGCCATGACCGCTATTTCATGCGGCTGATGAGTAAGCGCGCGCGGCTTTACACCGAAATGGTGACGG
>RFZE01000156.1 GCA_009920875.1 Alphaproteobacteria bacterium
TGATATCAAGCCTGAGATCGAGGCGTTTGATCTGACGCCGCAAGTGCGTATTTCCAACCAGCTGGCCGATAATGCCAGCGTCATTGAAGTGAGCGGGCTTGACCGGCAGGGGCTGCTTTATGCCCTTTTGCGCGCTTTGTTTGACCTCAATCTGTCAGTCTCGGCAGCGCGCATTGCGACTTTTGGCGAGCGCGTTGTGGATGTGTTTCACGTCACTGATTTGTCCGGTGCGCAAATTACCGAAGCGGCGCGGCAGAAAAAATTACGCGCCGTTTTGCGCCGCGTGATTAATAATCCGGTGAAAGCGGCGCAACCCAAAAAGCCGACGCGGCGGGCCGGTTCCGATAAGCGCGGCAAGTCAAAGGCGGCCTGATATGGCGCGGTCGAGCCGGGGAATTTTATCCAATGCCGCATTGGTCGGTAGCGCCACAATGGCGAGCCGCATAACCGGCTTTATGCGTGACATTTTTCTCGCCGCGCTGATGGGGGCGGGGCCGTTGGCAGAAATTTTCGTCATTGCCTTTCGCCTGCCCAATCTGTTCCGTCGGCTTTTTGCCGAAGGCGCGTTCAATGCCGCCTTTGTGCCGCTATTCTCAGAACGCCTTGAACAAAAAGGGGAAAGCGCGGCGCTGGCCTTTGCCGGTCAGATATGTTCCGTTTTGCTGGCCGCTTTGGCCGTCTTCACCCTATTGGCGGAAATTTTCATGCCCGCTTTGGTACTTGCTTTGGCGCAAGGCTTTGCCGGTGATGAGGAAAAATTCGCTCTGGCCGTGCATTATGCGCGCCTCAGTTTTCCCTATTTGATTTTCATGTCGCTCATGGCGCTTTTTGCCGCCATGCTCAATGCGGTCAATCGCTTTTTCGCCGCCGCTTTGGCGCCGCTGCTGCTCAATTTAGTGCTCATAGCGGCCATGGCTTTGGCGGTGCTTGACGGCGTGCCCATGGGCGATGCGCGCTTGCTCGATTATGTGATTTACGCCGTCGTGCTGGCCGGTCTGGCGCAATTTCTCTTTGTCTTTATGGCGGCACGGCGCGCCGCTTTGCGTGTTGCCTTATCGCGGCCGGTGCTTTCCGACGATGTAAAAAAAGTTTGGCGCTTGGCCGTGCCGGGCATTTTGGCGGCCGGTATCGGGCAGATAAATTTACTGGTCGGCACTTCCATTGCCACCGGCCAAGCCGGCGCGGCGGCGTGGCTTTATTATGCCGACCGGCTCTATCAATTACCCATGGGGGTTATCGGCGTGGCGCTTTCTGTCGCCCTATTGCCTGAATTGGCGCGCCGTTTGGCCAAGGGCGAGACGGTGCGCGCGCATGGCACGCAAGATATGGCCGTCTTGGCGGCCAGTGGCCTGACTTTGCCGGCGGCGGTCGGCTTGGCGGTTTTGGCGGCGCCGATTGTCAGCCTTTTGTTTGAGCGCGGCGCGTTCAGCGCTGCCGACAGCGCCATGACCGCGCAGTTGATTATCGTGTTCAGCTTCGGTCTGCCGGCTTTTGTTATGGTCAAGGCGTTGCAGCCCTCCTTTTTTGCCCGCCAAGACACACGCGCGCCGCTGATTGACGGGGCCATTGGCGTCGGCGTCAATATCGCTCTTTCGCTGGCCCTGTTTGCACGCTTTGGTGCTCCGGCCATTGCCTTTGCCACTGTCATGGCCGGTTGGGTAACCCTGACCTTAATGCTGTGGCGCATGGCGCGGCGCGATATTTATCATTTGTCATGGTCGCTGCTGCGTCGCTTGGCAGCGCAGCTTGTGGCGGCGGCGTTGATGGGGTGGGCGCTCTATCAGGGCATGGGTCTTTTGCCGCGGGATATTTTGTCCGACAGTTTATCGGGTTTGGCGGCTTGGCTTGCCGGGTTTATTGCGGCCGGGGCATTGGTTTACGGGCTGGCGGTGGTCGCTTTAGGCGGGTTGCGCCGCGGCGATGTCGGCCTCTTGCGAGGCAGCCAGTGATGCGCCATAAACGGGCTATGACCGCCTGCGCAACCGCCGCATGGGGCGGTGTGAGCAAAAAGGAAATCTCATGAGCGAGCCAAAGCTGCGCGTTTTATCCGGTGTCCAGCCGACCGGCAATTTGCATTTGGGCAATTATCTCGGTGCCATTCGCAATTTTGTCGAACTGCAAAATAGCCATGAATGCCTGTATTGCGTGGTCGATTTACACGCCATTACCGTGTTCCAAGACCCGGCCGAACTGGCCGCCAATACGCGTGAAGTGGCGGCCGCTTTTATTGCCGCCGGGGTCGATCCGAAAAACCATATTGTCTTTAACCAAGCGCAAGTGCCGCAACATGCCGAACTGGCATGGGTGTTGAATTGCGTGGCGCGCATGGGCTGGCTCAATCGGATGACGCAATTTAAGGAAAAGGCCGGCAAGGATCGCGAAAAAGCCTCGGTCGGGCTTTACGTCTACCCCAATCTCATGGCGGCCGATATTTTGCTTTATCAAGCGACCCATGTGCCGGTCGGCGAAGACCAAAAACAGCATCTCGAATTGGCGCGCGATATTGCGCAAAAGTTCAATAATGATTTTGACGCAGAAGGGTTTTTCCCGCTGCCCGAGCCGCTCATTCAGGGGCCGGCGACACGGGTGATGAGCCTGCGCGACGGCAGTAAGAAAATGTCGAAATCCGACCTGTCTGATTTGTCGCGCATCACCATGCTCGACAGCGCCGATGAGATTGCCAAGAAAATCCGCAAAGCCAAAACCGACCCCGACGTCTTGCCGGAAAGTGAGGGCGGCTTGGACGGGCGTCCCGAAGCGGCCAATCTATTGGGCATTTACGCCGCTTTG
>RFZE01000157.1 GCA_009920875.1 Alphaproteobacteria bacterium
CGCGGGCGGCATGAAATAATTGCCCGTTTGCATCGCTAAGCGCGCGGCGCGCCGCGGCAAAGGCCGTCTCGGCCAGAGCGAGCCAATCGGGCCGGTCAAAAATTTGCGCTGCGTGTGTCAGCGCCGTCACCATCATGGCGTTCCAATCGGCAAGGATTTTATCATCGCGGCCCGGGCGTGGGCGCTGATTGCGTGCGCTCAGCAATTTTTCGCGTGCGCCGTGCAGCGCGGTTTGTGGCGTGTCGCCGCTGGCCAGCAAATGGGGCATGGCGCGGCCCTCAAAATTGCCCTTTTCGGTTATATCATAGGCGGCACAAAAGGCGTCCGCTTCAGCCCCCAATAGCGCCTCTATTTCGGCCTTGTCCCAAACATAAAACCGCCCCTCCTCGCCTTGCGTATCGGCATCAAGGCTGGCGGCGAAAGCCCCCGCATCGGTTATCATTTCGGCCTCCAGCCAGCCAATGGTTTCGGCAATGCGCGCGGCAAAAAGCGGTTCTTTGGTGTCGCGATAAAGCGTGCATAAAAGGTCGATGAGCAGCGCATTATCGTAAAGCATTTTCTCAAAATGCGGCACCAGCCAATCGGCATCGACGCTATAGCGGGCAAAACCGCCGCGCAAATGATCATAAATACCGCCCTGACAGATTTTGCGCGCCGTCACCAAAACCGCTGCGCGCATATCCGCGTCGCCGGTCAGCTGAGCTTCTTGCCAAATGAACTTATAAAGGAAAGGTTGCGGAAATTTCGGCGCACCGGCCAGCCCGCCCTTGGCGCGGTCAATATGCTCAGCCAATGTGCGCGCGGCGCGTTGCGGCAAATCGGCCGGCATGTCACCACGCGCATCGGCCGCCGCTTTGGTGCGCAGGCTTTGCGTCAATGCTTTGGTGTTGGCTTTTATCTTATCGGGCGCTTCGGTCCAAATGCGCGAAATTTCAGTGAGGATTTGCATAAAGCCGGGCCGCCCATATTGCGGGGTTTTGGGGAAATATGTGCCGCCCCAAAAGGGCGCGCCATCGGCGTCGAGGCAAATGGTCAGGGGCCAGCCGCCCTGCTCGCCCATCATGGCCAGCGCGCTCATATAAATCTCATCAAGGTCGGGGCGCTCTTCGCGGTCAAGCTTGATGCAGACGAAATTGGCGTTCATCAGCGCCGCCACTTCTTCGTCTTCAAAGCTTTCATGCGCCATCACGTGACACCAATGACACGCCGCATAACCAATGGATAAAAGCACCGGCACATTGCGCCGACGCGCCTCATCAAACACCGATGCTTCCCATGGTTGCCAATGCACCGGATTGTCTTTGTGCTGCAACAGATAGGGGCTGGTCGCCCCGGCAAGCCGATTGCTTGAAAATGGAGGATTGCCTTTGTCGGACATGTCGGGCAGGTTACCCGAAATTTTTTTCTGCACAAGCGGGTTTAAAGGCGGTTTATCAGTTGTCAGACGAAACCATTTTTGCTTTATCGACGGCGCCTGCACGCGCCGCGCTGGCGGTTATTCGTTTGTCAGGCGCGGCCTGCGACACGGCCTTGGCGGCATTGGGCATCAAGGCCTTGCCGCAACCGCGCCAAGCCGCCCTGCGCAGCTTGCATAACCCAAAAGACGGCGCCTTGCTTGATGAAGCCTTGGTGGTGCGCTTTCAGGCGCCGCATAGTTTTACCGGCGAGGCCATGGCCGAACTGCATGTGCATGGTGGGCTGGCGGTTATTGAAAGCGTGCTGGAGGCGCTTTCTGCATTGCCGGGCTTGCGCGCCGCTGAGGCGGGGGAGTTTACCCGCCGCGCCGTGCTTAATGGAAAAATGGATTTGACGGCAGCCGAGGCGATTGCCGATTTGATTGACGCCGAAGGTGGAGCGCAACAAAAGCAAGCCTTGGCACAATTGCGCGGCGGCTTGCGCCAACGCGCCGAAAGCTGGCGCGAGACATTGAAAACCCTATTGGCCCATTTGGAGGCCGATTTGGAATTTGCCGATGAAGATTTACCCGGCGGTATCGGGCAAAACGCGCTTGACGCACTGCCCGATTTGCATGCCGAACTGGCCGCTGCGATGAGCGACGCGCGCGGTTTGCGCTTGCGCGATGGCGTGCGGATTGCTTTTGTGGGTGCGCCCAATTCCGGAAAATCGAGTATTCTCAATATGTTAGCGGGTCGCGAGGCGGCCATTGTCTCGGCGCGCGCCGGCACCACGCGCGATATTATCGAAGTCGCCATGCTGCTGGCCGGCGTGCCGGTGACGCTGATTGACACGGCCGGTTTGCGTGCCGCCGGCGATGATATTGAGCGCGAGGGTGTCCGCCGCGCCATCGCCTCGGCAGAAGAGGCCGATATTGTCGTCTGGGTCGGCGCGCCGGATGTGCCGCAGCCGACAGCGCTGCAAGATGATGTTTTGGCGGCGCATAAGGGCACGGCCGATTTGCGCATTGCCAATAAAAGCGACCTCGCCCCAATGGCGGATGATGGGGCGCTGCGCCTGTCCGCCAAAACCGGTGCCGGTGAGGCGGCCTTGCTGGATGCGCTGCAAAAGCTGGTTTTGCAAGCGGCCGGCAGCGGCGAAAGCGCGCCGGTGACACGGGCGCGGCATGTTGCCATTTTGCGTGAGGTGTTGGGCCATGTTGCGGCGGCGCAAAATGCCGCGGCGCTGGAGCTTGCGGCGGAGGATCTGCGCTTGGCGCAGCGTGCGTTGGGGCGCATGACCGGTGCGGTCGAGGTTGAGCAATTGCTCGATGTGGTGTTTGCTGATTTTTGTATCGGCAAATAATGCGCCCAGATTGTTTCACGTGAAACAA
>RFZE01000158.1 GCA_009920875.1 Alphaproteobacteria bacterium
GATGTTCTGCCTTGTGCGCACCGAGCCGGATGCGCCGAAGCATCAGGGCATTAGCTATATTTTGATTGATATGAACACGCCGGGTATTGAAGTGCGCCCATTGATGACGATGACGGGCTTTGCCGAGTTTAATGAAGTGTTCTTTACCGATGTGCGCGTGCCGGTGACGTCCATTGTCGGCCAGCGCGGCGAGGGCTGGATGGTCGCCAATGCGACGCTGACGCATGAGCGCGGCATGTTGGGCGACCCTGACGCGGCAATGGCGCGGCTGCGCTCCATTGCTGAGATTATGAAGAAAGAGCATATTGACGGCAAACCGCTGATTGATGATGCGGTGTATCGCGATCGTTTGGTGCGGCTACAAGCCGAAGCGCAAGCCATGAAATTGAACGGCATGCGCCTCACCACTTTGGCCAGCGAGAAAAAATCATCGGGTATGGCCGGATTGCTGGTCAAATTGCAGGGCTGCGAGCTTAATCACCAAATGGCCGAGCTGGCGATTGATGTGATGGGAGAATATGGCATGCTGTATGAAGACAGCCCGTTCGCGCGCGATAAGGGCATGTGGCAAACCCATTATATGTTCGACCTCGGCATGATTATCGGCGGCGGTTCGGCGCAAATTCAGAAAAACATCATCAGTGAGCGCGGCCTCGGCATGCCGCGTGAGCCGAAGCCGGCCCCCGGCACGTTTAAAGTCAATTAGGAGCGGCGACCATGTATTTCGGATTGTCAGAAGACCAACTCATGCTGCAAGACAGCGTCGGGCGCTATCTCGAAGGCGCGTCTGAATTGGAAGAAGTGCGTAAATTCGTCGATGGCGAGGGCGCGCTGGCCGAGACTTTGCATAAGGGGCTGGAAGAGCTTGGCGTGCCGTTTGTTCTGCTGCCGGAGGCGCAGGGCGGTTTGGGCATGGGCGTGCTTGAAGCAGCGCTGATTTCAGAAACGCTGGGGCGGCATGTCTCGCCATCTGCCTTCACCGCCGCTTATGGCATGGCGGTTATCGGCTTGCGCGAAGCAGGCGATGAAGATTGGCTGTCGCAAATTGCGTCAGGCAGAGCGCGCATGGGTGTCGGCCTCACCGAAGCAATCGGTGGGCGCGATGATGCCGGTCTCAGCGTTGCAGGCGACACGGTTTCGGGCCGCGCCAGTTTCGTTATGGGTGCTGATGGCGCAACGCATTTCCTGCTCACCACCGGCGACCAGCTTGTTGTGGTGGAACGTGGCGCAAAAGGCGTCAGCGAAACCGAATTGACCACCATTGACCGCACGCGCACCGTGCTGACTTTGGATTTGGACAATGCGGCCGCTTCTGTGGTGGCGGGAAACAATCACGCCGAAGCACAGCGCAAAATGATTGATGCGGGCCGCGTTTTGCTGGCCGCTGACTCGCTCGGTGCGGCGGCGATGATGCTGGAAAAAGCGGTCGAATATTCCAAAGACCGTGACCAGTTCAACCGACCGATTGCCTCATTTCAGGCGGTCAAACATATGTGCGCCGAAATGGCCGCCAAGTTGGAGCCGTGCCGCGCAATGATTTGGTATGCCGCTTACGCGCAAGACCATGTGCCGGAAGAAGCATCGCTGATGGCGTGTTTGGCCAAATCGCATATGCAGGAAGTCGGCAAATTTGTTGCGCGCACGGCCACCGAAGTGCATGGCGGCATGGGCTTCACCGACTTGCTGGGCTTACATTATTGGTTCAAGCGCATCGGGGCCAATCGCCAATTGCTCGGCGGGCCCGAAAAACTGCGCGCAGAAGCGGCGGAACTGCAAGGCTGGGTGGGTTAATTACTCAGCCGCCGCTTGCAGTTTCGGGAAGCGGATATAGTGACCGACCATCATGGTGGCGAAGGCTGTCGGGTCGGGTCGCTCGCCGGTCAACACGCCTTTGGCTCGTAAATCTTCTTCAATGCGGTTCAAAATAAACGCGATGGACAAATCATCACTGCCCGTGCGCCACAGGTTTTCTTCGGCCTCGTCTTTGAAGCAATAGCCTTTCCACGAAATCGAATAGCGCAATTCCGACCAATCATAATCGCCCAGCACGTCATCGCCATGTCGCAACTGCCAATGGTCATCACCCATGAAATGCAGCCGTGCGCTTTTATTGATGACGGGAATATCGGGCTTGGTTTCATAGACGCGGTCAACGCCGTGAAAGACTTTGTCGGTGTCGATGACAATGGCTGAATTATGGTCGGACTGAATGGCCTCGCGCGGCCCGTCCGTGCCCTCGGGATAAAAGGCAAACGCGCCACCTTTTGATTTGCCGAACCATGACACGCAAGTGGTGATGGGGATGCGCCATTCATCAAACAGGCCGCTATGCAGCATGGTGACGAGCAGCCATTGCGGCGTCACTTTGCGATTGGCACCGCGAAATTCCGGCACATCCGTATGCACGGCCAATTCTTGGCCGGGAATGAGGATATTGGCGAAAATAATCGCCGGCACAATGCGTTCAACGCCGGAGATTTTGCGTGCCGTTTCAGCCAAAGCCGGATGGTTCATAAACGGCTCAACACCCGGCGCTTTCACCTCATCGCCATAGGCATAGGTCTCGCGGAAATAATTGGTGCGCGCCGCAGCGGTGCGCGCATCGTCTTTGTTTTCATTGCCGTGCATGCCGTGCGCGATGTAATTGAACGCCGCGTCAAAGCGTTGCGGCAAATCTTCGCCAATGCCGTCATTTTCACCTTCATTGGCGTAAGGCCCGAAACTGCCGAAATTCTCGGCCAGACGCAGCATGGTGGCGGCGTCGTCTTCGGTCAAAAACGGATCC
>RFZE01000159.1 GCA_009920875.1 Alphaproteobacteria bacterium
GTCCATTTATTTTTTATCCCCTTTTGCGCTTTTAATATAACGCAAAAAATATTAATTTCTGCCCATCTGAAGTGCTTTTTTTCGCTTTTCGGGCGACGTTAAAAGCTGTTTACACAAAAATGACGCATAAGTCATTTTTTTTGCGCGGTCGAAGCGCCGCAGGAGAATAAAATGAAATATGAAAACGCGGTTATTCCGAATAAGGAGCAAATGAAGGGCTTTTTCGAAGATAATCACGGCAAACCCATCAGTATGGTCAATTTGCTGAAGTTTAAAGATAAGGCCGAGTTTCCTGAAGACCATGAACTGCATGGCGCGGAGATGACCGGCGAAGAGGCCTATAAGATTTACGGCGTGGCGGTGGCCAAATTGCTGGAAAGTTTGGGCGGTGAAATGAGCTTTTCCGGCGATGTGCAGCGGCTGGCGCTGGGCGAGGTGGAAGAGCTATGGGATTATGTGGCGATTGCCAAATATCCGAGCCGCCAAGCCATGATCGATATGATGATGTCGGAAGAATATAACGCCATCCACGCCCATCGCGACGCCGGTCTGGCCGGTCAGCTGAATATTGAAACCACCAGCGATTAGGGCCTAGGGCTCATAATTTGGCGGCGATCAGCCGATTGAGGCTAACGTTTTGCTCCGCTGCCTCAATGCTCAAACGCCGATGCGTTTGCGGCGGCACGCGCAGCATAAATTTGCCGCTATATTCGCGTTGAGAAAATGGCACGGGCGGCGCTTCGCCCGTCGCCAGCATATCGTCGACAATATCGCGCACCAAAGCGGTCATGCCGCGCAAGGCGGCTTCGGGTTTGGCAGCCAAATGCGACAGGCTGGCAAATTCTGCGCATCGGGCGACAAATTCGCCGTCTTCTTCTGACCACATGACGCGGTAAGTGTAATGGTCTGCGTTGATTTTGGTCATGTTCACGTTTCGCTTTCTGCTTCCAGCTTGGCAATGGCGGCCAAGACTTGCCTCACCTGATAGGGTTTGGCCTTGCCGCTTTTGCTGCGCTGAATATTAACGCGAGGGTCATCGGGCCACGGTGTTTTGTAGATTTGATGACTGCCTTTGCTGCGCGCTTTTCCAAAATAATGCTCACATATTGCCGACAGGTCTTTGAAAGACACATTGGTCGGCGCGGTTTCCATTTTTTGGCGGATTATTGTTATTTTCGCCATATACGGATATAGCATCAATATTGATACTATGCAATACCCCAAGTGGGTTGATTCCCGAAAACAGATATTCTCATTCAAAAGCAATAAGTTAAATCAGATTTCGCTTGCTTTTGCGCTTCACGATTTCCTAACCTTTCTCTGTCAATTCAATACGAGTGACCCCGTCGGGTTGCTCGCTCAATAAAAGACCTTCGGGGAATAGGCGGGGATTTCTTTACTCGTATTGGAATTGACACAGCCCGGCACCTAATGCCGTGCTGCGCGATAACAAAAAGAGGAGCGCGCCATGCCGGAAATCATCAACGCCTATAATAATAGCTGGCCGTTTGTGCAGATAGTCATGCTAGCAACTTTGTTGGGGCTGTTTACGCTGCCCATATGGCTGACGCATCGTTGGTTGAGCCTGCGGAAGAAGCTGCCCGATAATATTGTGCTGGCCTTGGCGCAAGAGGGCGATGTGATGACCCTGACCGTGCGCAAGGGCGCACCGATTACGCCGACACAATTAACCAATCTATTGGCTGAACCGACCTCGAAAACAGATATTCACACCGAGTCGGTGCGTGACGATTAAATTTTCGCCGCCAATTCTGACGCCTGCTTAATCGCTGCCTTCGCGTCCAGTTCGGCTGCCTCATAGGCACCGCCGACCAGTTCGACAGATGCGCCTTTGGCTTCCAGCGCATCATGCAATTCGCGCAAGGGTTCTTGTCCGGCGCAAATAATCACCGTATCGACCTCGAGAATATCGGGCTTGCCATTGGCCGTGATGTGCAGCCCCGCATCATCAATCTTGCGATACTCAATGGCGTTCATCATTTTCACGCCGCGCCGCTGTAGGGTGAGGCGATGCGTCCAGCCCGTGGTTTTGCCCAGCCCCTTGCCGACATTGGTCTCTTTGCGCTGCATCAGGAAAATTTCCCTATCGGCGCTGGCCACTTCAGGCTCAATACCGGTGACGCCGCCGCGTGGGTGGTTTTCAAAATCAACCCCCCATTCTTTGGCGAAGACGGCTTTATCGAGCGCGCCAGACGGGCCGTCATGCGAAATCGTATCGGCGACATCAAAGCCGATGCCGCCTGCACCCATAATCGCCACGCGCTTGCCGACCGGCTTATCGCCTTTCAGCACATCAATATAGCTGACCGCTTTTTCATGGGTGATGCCTTCAATATCGGGCACACGCGGGGTGATGCCGGTGGCGACAACCACATGCTCAAAATCGCCCAGCATATCGGCGTCAGCGCGGGTGTTGAGACGCAATTCAATGCCCAGTTTCTCAATCATCCGCCCGTAATAGCGCAGCGTCTCATAAAACTCTTCCTTGCCCGGCACCAGCTTGGCGAGGTTGAACTGACCGCCAATCTCATCAGCCGCATCAATCAGCGTCACCTTATGGCCGCGCTCGGCGGCAGTGGTGGCATAGGCCAGCCCGGCCGGGCCCGCGCCGACCACCGCAATGTTTTTCGATGCTTGCGTCGGCTCATATTTCAGCAGCGTTTCATGGCAGGCGCGCGGATTAACCAGACAACTTGTCGTTTTGCCGCCAAATGTGTGGTCAAGGCAGGCCTGATTGCAG
>RFZE01000160.1 GCA_009920875.1 Alphaproteobacteria bacterium
CCAGCAAAGCGCCTTTGCCGTCGGGGGTATCGGCGCGCTTGGCCAGGGCGAACAATTCGGCCAAAGCTTTCGGCGTGTTCAAATCATCGCACAGCGCGGCCATAAAACCTTCGGGCGCGTCGGTTTCCGCCGCCTCAATATCGGCCGCATCGCGCAATGCGCCATATAGTCGGTCGAGGTTCTTTTTGGATTGCGTCAGCAAATCGGGCGTGAAATCGAGCCTTTGGCGATATTGGCCTTGCAACAATGCCAACCGCACCGCTTCGCCCGGCGCGTGCGCCAACAAATCATCCATCACCATAATATTGCCGAGCGATTTCGACATTTTCTCGCCGCCAATATTCAGCATGCCATTATGCAGCCAATAGCGCGCCAATGGGGCGGCATGGGCGCAGCGGCTTTGCGCCGCTTCATTTTCATGATGGGGGAACTGCAAATCCGCCCCGCCGCCATGAATATCAATGGTTTCGCCCAGATGTTTTTCAATCATCGCCGAGCATTCAATATGCCAGCCCGGACGCCCGCGCCCCCACACGCTGTCCCAGCCCGGCTGCTCCTCGGTTGACGGCTTCCACAGCACGAAGTCGCCGGGGTTTTTCTTATAGGGCGCCACTTCAACGCGCGCACCGGCCAGCATATCTTCTTGCGAGCGCCCCGACAGGCCGCCATATTCGCCGTCTTGCGTCACGTCAAACAGCACATGACCTTCTGCTTCATAAGCATAATCGGCGGCAATCAGACCGCTTATCATGGCCTGCATTTCGCCCATATGGCCGGTGGCGAAAGGCTCAATATCGGGCGGCAAAACCCCGATTTGCGCAATGTCTTCGAGGTATTTTTTGTGAAAACGGGCCGAAATTTCGGAAATATCGACCCCTTCTTCGGCCGCTTTGGCATTAATTTTATCGTCAATATCGGTAATGTTTCGCGCGTAAACCACTTGCGGATAAAGCGTGCGCAACACCCGCACCAGCACGTCGAACACAACGGCAGGCCGAAAATTGCCGATATGGCACGCGCCGTAAACCGTTGGCCCGCATACATAAATTGTCACTCGGGCAGGGTTTTGCGGCACAAAAACTTCTTTTCGCCGCGATTGGCTATTGTGTAAAACAAGCTGGCTGTCCATGCGCGCACAATACTGCCGCACCCCAAAGCCAGCAAGCGCTTTTGCGGATTTCTTGGTTTAACTGGTAATTTCCTCAATCTGGCCTATTATCAAAGACGTAGAACATGTGGCTGCGACCGGATGTCACCTGACCCGTCGCGCGAGGTAATGTTTACCGCATTGCAAATTCTGAGTAATAAGCAATAGCGCGTTTGCATCAATGCAAATCCTTGTGCGTATTTTATGTGGCGGCGTATCCATCGTATCATGGCATAAGGCCATGACTGCTGGGGCCATGAACACATTAGGCATACAGCGTGCCTGACGAATACCGGGGCGTATATCCCGTAGGGTGAGGCTAAAATGGACGCAAGAGTTGACGGCAGTAAAACGCCGGTGATTAGGGAACGGGACGTTAAAGTGGAAAAACCTTCACGCGAAGAAGCTGAAGCAGCAGTTCGCACACTGATTTCTTGGGCCGGAGACAATCCGGATCGCGAAGGGCTGGTTGACACGCCAAAACGGGTTGTCAAAGCTTATCAGGAATTTTTTGCCGGCTATGACGAAGACCCTGAAGAAGTGCTGGGACGCACTTTTGAAGATGTCGAAGGCTATGACGATATGGTCATGCTGCGCGATATTGCGCTGGAAAGCCATTGCGAGCACCATATGGTGGCGATTTTGGGCAAAGTGCACATCGCCTATATGCCGGTCGATAAGGTTGTCGGCATTTCCAAATTGGCACGGGTGATTGAGATATTCGCCAAACGTCTGCAAACGCAAGAAACCATGACGGCGCAAATCGTCGATTGCATTCAGCGCGTCATGGAACCGGCCGGTATTGCCATTTTGGTCGATGCCAAGCACCAATGCATGACGACACGCGGCATCAGAAAGCCCGATGTGGCCACCATCACCACGCAATTTACCGGTGTGTTTGCCGAAGACCCGAAAATGGAAGCGCGCTTCCTTGCCATGATTAACAGCTAGGTCTATAAGTCCCTCAACTTTTTAGAGGGTTTATTTATGACAGGTCCTTTTGCACCGCGCGAAACCGTAGAACAGGTTGAAGAAGGCCATGTGCTGGCGCCGAAATTTGACGCCAATGGCCTTATTCCTGTTGTCACCACAGATTTTGCCAGCGGTGAATTGCTGATGCATGGCTATATGAATGAAGAAGCGCTAAAAATGACCATCGCCAGCGGCGAGGCGCATTATTGGTCGCGCTCGCGCCAAGCCATTTGGCACAAAGGTGCAACCAGCGGTTTGGTGCAAGAAATTGCCGAAATGCGCATTGATGATGACCAAGATTGCGTGTGGCTGCGGGTCAATGTCGGCGGCAATGGCGCAAGCTGCCATGTCGGCTATCGCTCGTGCTTTTATCGCTCTTTACCGACCGGCGAGCTGCCCGACGCGCCGGTTGAACTGACGTATGAGGAAGACGAAAAAGTCTTCGATCCGCTCGACGTTTATGGCGACGCGCCCAATCCGACCAAGCTGTAGGCTTTAACCGGTAGCGATATATTCTTTCAGCGCCGTTGCTTCCATCTCGCTTTGGTTGATGCGGTAATTGACCAAGTCCCCGATGGAA
>RFZE01000017.1 GCA_009920875.1 Alphaproteobacteria bacterium
CAGCATGGGGGCGACCGCCGCGTTGCGTCAAACCCGTTGCGACGACCTGCCCGTTTTTCACCAGCACACAACCGACGCTCGGATTGGGCGCGGTATTGCCCAATCCGAAGCGAGCAAGCCGCAAGGCTTGCCGCATAAAATGCTCATCTGATTGTTGCGCCTGATTGGCCACCTTATCTCCCCTGTCGGGGCTGGCGGCTATGGGTCGGGTTGACCGCTCATTTCCCCAAGGAATTCTTCAAAATCTTTGGCCTCGCGGAAGTTCCGATAGACGGAGGCGAACCGCACATAAGCCACTTGATCGAGCGCATAAAGCCCTTCCATTACCAACTCACCGACCATTTTGGCCTGAATTTCGGACTCGCCCAGATTCTCCAGACGCCGCACAATCCCCGATACCATACGTTCAATTCGTTCCGGCTCAACGGGGCGTTTTCGCAGAGCGACTTGCACAGAACGCATGAGCTTATCGCGGTCAAACGGCACTTTTCTGCCGGTATTTTTGATGATGGTCAGTTCGCGCAGCTGAATACGCTCAAATGTCGTAAAACGACCACCGCAATCGGCGCAGACGCGACGACGACGAATAACCGTGTTTTCTTCGGTGGGACGGCTGTCCTTAACCTGCGTATCAGCATTCATGCAGTATGGGCAGCGCACAAAAAACCCCTAATAAATCGGGAAACGCGCACACAGCGCTTCAACTTCGGCGCGCACTGCCGCTTCTTCTTCGGGCACGGCTTCGCCATTATTGGCGGCAACCGCATCCAGCACACGGGCGATAAAGTCACCGACTTTTTGGAACTCGGCAACCCCGAAGCCGCGCGTTGTGCCTGCCGGTGTGCCGAGGCGCACGCCTGAGGTAACCATGGGCGGGGCCGGGTCAAACGGCACGCCGTTTTTATTGCAAGTGATGAAAGCACGCTCCATGGCCGCTTCGGCGACATCGCCGGTCAAGCCTTTCGGGCGCAAATCAACCAATACGAGGTGATTATCCGTGCCGCCGGAGACAATATCAAAGCCATGACCGAGCAGCGTGTCAGCCAATGCTTTGGCGTTTTGCACGACTTGCTGAATATAAACTTTGTAATCGGGCTGCAGCGCTTCACCGAAAGCCACGGCTTTGGCAGCAATCACATGCATAAGCGGGCCACCTTGAATGCCGGGGAAGATGGCTGAATTAAACTTTTTGCCCAAATCCTCATTATTGGTGAGGATAAGACCGCCGCGCGGGCCGCGCAGGGTTTTGTGTGTCGTCGTCGTCACCGCATCAGCATAGGGAAGCGGGCTGGGATGCGCGCCACCGGCTACAAGGCCTGAAATATGCGCCATATCGACCAGCAAATAAGCGCCGACCGCATCGGCAATTTCACGGAAGCGTTTGAAATCAATAATGCGCGGATAGGCAGAGCCACCGGCAATAATCAGTTGTGGCTTATGCTCTTTGGCGAGGCTTTCGACTTCATCATAATCAATCAGATGATTGTCTTCGCGCACGCCATATTGCACCGCGTTGAACCATTTGCCCGATTGATTGGGCTTGGCGCCATGCGTCAGGTGACCACCTGCGGCCAAGCTCATGCCCAAAATCGTATCGCCCGGCTTAATCAAAGCTTGCATAACAGCCTGATTGGCTTGCGAACCTGAATTCGGCTGCACATTGGCATAGGTGCAATCATAAAGTTTTTTGACGCGCTCAATAGCAAGGCTCTCGGCAATATCGACATGCTCGCAACCGCCATAATAACGACGCCCCGGATAGCCCTCGGCATATTTATTGGTCAGCACCGAGCCCTGCACTTCCAACACCGCACGCGAGGCGATATTTTCAGAAGCAATCAGTTCAATCTGGTTACGTTGGCGACCCGTTTCGAGGCCGATAACATCAGCAATCTCAGGATCGCGCGTGGCGACATCCTGCGTGAAAAATTCATTTTCCAATTCATCAAACTTGCTGGATTCCGACATTGAGTTCCCTTTCCAAGCGACTCGTCATTTGCCCCTTCATGTAGCACAAAGCGCGGGGGCAAAAAAGCACCTCAAAAGGCCAAAGCGCCGCAGCGTCAACTCATACACAGAAAACGGTTTTTTATGAGGGCGTTACCAGAGATTGCGCGCTTGCAACACTTTTTTCAGCAGCGCACAATCATCGGTCATCAGGCCGTCAACACCCAAATCAAGCAATTCATGCATGGTCGATTCGTCATTAATCGTCCAAACATGCACTTGCAGGCCGCGCTTATGGGCATAAGCAACCGATGCTTTAGTGACCATTGAAATGCCATATTCGCTGACCGGAAATTGCAACGCCCCGGCCGCGTAAGAAAGCGGCACCCGCCCCCAGGCGGCAAAGCGGAAACGCGCCGCGCCAAGCGGGCCGACGCTGTGGCACACATCACCGACATTGCGCACCACTTGCTTGATGCGCGCATCAGAAAAAGAGCCGATACAAATGCGTTCTTGCGTCTGCGTTTGGTTAATCAGCGCAATCAGCGGTTCGACAACCGGCCAAGCTTTCGCGTCAATATTGAAGCGCGCTTCAGGGAAAGTTTCAAAAAGCTCCAACATGGTCGGAATATGATGCTCGCCATGCACTTTCAAATTGTCGATTTCGGCAGCAGTGAGCGTAGAGATGGCAACATCTTCGCCGACCATGCGGGCCAGATTATCATCATGAAACGCATAGACCACGCCGTCTTTCGAGGCATGAACATCGGTTTCGAGATAGCGATAGCCCTGCCCGACCGCATCGTGAAAAGCCGCCATGGTGTTTTCCGGCGCGACACGGTCACCACCGCGATGAGCAAAGGCCAGCACGCCATCATGCGCGAGATAAGGGTGTCGGGGCGGTGGACGCATAAAAACTCCAATAAATTTGCTGACAGGGCAAATAATCCTCGTTAGCTTCCTACCATGATGATTGAGACAATTACTGCAAGCCCTTATCTGACCGGCGCCCTTACCGCCGCCGTTCTGCTCACCTCTGTCTGGATTACAAGCCTGGTACTTTCCGACGCCAGCATTATTGACATGTTTTGGGGCGGCGGCTTTGCGCTGATTGCGCTAACCACACTTTTGACCTCAGAGAATATAAGCCTTATCGGCACGTTGACTGGCCTCGCCGTCATTGCTTGGGGCTTTCGTTTGTGGCTGCATCTGTTCACGCGCTGGCGACGCGAGGGCGAAGAAGATTATCGCTATCAGAAAATGCGCGCCTATCACGGCAAGCATTTTTGGTGGCGCAGCATTTTCACCGTCTTCAGTTTTCAGGGGCTGTTAATGTGGCTGGTCTCCATGCCGTTCATGGCGGCCTTTTATTTTGGTGGCGATGCCGCCCTGCCCAGACTCAGCTTGGTGTTTTTACTGGCCGCTTTGGGCGCGCTTTACATGGAAGCAAGCGCCGATATTCAGCTGACCAAATATCGCGCCGACCCGAACAAAGCGCCGGTGCTGACCGAGGGCTGGTGGAAATATACCCGTCACCCGAATTATTTTGCCGATGCCGCTTTCTGGTGGTGCATTTACGGCGCTGTCGTCGCCGCCACGCCCGAAGCGATTTGGACAATTTTCGGCCCGATTATCATGAACTATCTGCTGGTTAATGTGTCGGGCGCTGAAATGCTTGAACGAAGCCTGAAGAAAAAACCGGGCTATGAAGATTATATGGCGCGCACCAACCGCTTCATTCCCAAAGTTTGGGGTTAACCCTCACCTTTGAGCATTTTCATAATGCCCGAAAAGTCGAGGCCGTCATGACCCGCTTCGGCCATTTGTGTGTAAAGCTCAGCCGCGCGCTGGCCCATGGGCGTGGACGCATCGGCACTGTTTGAGGCTTCTTGCGCCAGCATTAAATCCTTCAACATCATGGCGGCGGTGAAACCAGCTTGATAATCATTATTGGCCGGACTGCTCGGCACCGGCCCGGGCGCCGGGCAATAGCTGGTCATGCTCCAGCACTGGCCGGAAGCGGTTGACGAAATATCGAAAAAGGTTTCCGCATCAAGGCCCAGCTTTTCCCCCAGCATAAAGGCCTCCGCCGTGCCAATCATTGAAATGCCGAGCAGCATATTATTGCAAATCTTGGCGACTTGCCCATTACCGCTGCCACCGGCATGGAAAATATTTTGCCCCATAATATCCAAGATCGGTTTGGCGGCTTGATAAGCGTCATCCGTGCCGCCGACCATGAAGGTCAGTGTGCCCGCCGCTGCACCGCCGACCCCGCCTGAGACCGGCGCATCGACCATGGCAAAACCTGCCGCCTCGGCTTTGGCGGAAACGGCGCGCGCCGTATCCACGTCAATGGTCGAACTGTCTATCAGCAAAGCGCCGGACGGCGCATTGGCAATCACGCCATCGCTTTCAGTGTAAACGGCGGTGACGTGTTTTCCCGCAGGCAACATGGAAACGATAATGTCGGCATCGGCAACCGCAGCTGCGATTGTGTCCGCGACCTTGCCGCCGCATTCTTGCAAACCCGCTTTGGCGTCGTCTGACAAATCAAAGCCGGTGACATCATGACCGGCCGCGACCAGATTTTTCGCCATTGGCAAACCCATATTGCCGAGCCCGATAAATGCTGTTTTACTCATTGCGTTCCCCCTCGAAACTCAGCTCATTATCGCCAAGCGAGGCGAATATGGCATCAATATCTTGCTGCGGCGTCCAATGCGGCGCGCCGTCTTTTTCAATAATCGTCGCGCGCACGCCTTCGTAAAAATCTGCCTGCGCCATGATGCGGGTGACGGCGCGCATTTCAATGCGCATACACTCGTCAAAATCAGCGTGAATGCCGTCACGCATTTGCCGCAAGGCCACTGCCGCGCTGGTCGGTGACTTGCTGGCCAAAGCTTCGGCCTGTTGCTTGGCCCAGTCACCGCCATCGGCCAGCAAAGCGGCGTGAATATCGTCGACATTTTGGCCGACAAACAGCCTATCAATATCGGCTTGTTGCTGCGGCAAGCTTGCGCCCTCAGTTTGTTGATGATGCGCCGCCAAAATTGCATCGACATCACCACCTTCGGCCAGCGCCGCTTTCAATTTATCGATATTCTCGGACGGCGTGTAATGCGTCGCCACTTGCGCTGCCAGCGCATCAGCCCCACGCAAGCGCGCACCGGTCAAAACCAGCCATGCGCCGGTTTCACCCGGCAAGCGCGGCAGAAAATATGTGCCGCCGACATCGGGCAATAGGCCAATGCCGGTTTCAGGCATGGCAAACATGGTGCGCTCGGTCGCCACACGATGCGACCCATGCACCGACACGCCGACACCGCCGCCCATTGTGATGCCGTCAATCAGCGCAATATAGGGTTTCGGATAGGTCTTGATGATGCGGTTAAGCTGATACTCCTCGCGGTAAAAGCCAACAGCTTCGGGCGCGCCGGATTTGCCCCAATCATGCAAGGCACGAATATCGCCTCCGGCGCAAAACCCTTTTTCACCCGCCCCCTCAATGACAATGTGTTCGACCGCTTCATGCTCCGCCCACTCAGCCAGCACGGGCTTCATCAGCCGCACCATATTGAGGGTCAGCGCATTCAAAGCCTCGGGGCGATTAAGCGTGATGACACCGCTTTTGCCGACAATTTCGAACAGCACTTCTTGCGTCATTATTTCAGCAAATCCCGCGCAATAATCATCCGCATGATTTCATTCGTGCCTTCGAGAATTTGATGCACCCGAAGATCGCGCACCATGCGCTCGATTTCATAATCCTGCAAATAGCCATAACCGCCATGAATTTGCAGCGCCTCATTGGCAACATTGAAACAAGTATCGGTGACAAAGCGTTTTGCCATTGCCGATTTACGGGTCTTTTCAGCCTTGCCTTCATCCAGCGTCTTGGCTGCCTCATAGAGCATCAACCGCGCCGCTTCCAAATCGGTCGCCATATCGGCCAGTTTAAACTGAATGGCTTGAAACTCAGCGATGGATTGCCCGAACTGCTCGCGGGTTTTGGCATATTCCAGCGCCATATCGAAGGCACGTTGCGCCGTGCCCAGCGAACAGGCGGCAATGTTCAGGCGGCCACCATCCAGCCCCATCATGGCGAATTTAAAGCCCTCGCCTTCTTCGCCAATGCGGTTTTCAACCGGCACGCGGCAATCTTCAAAAATCACCTGTGCCGTCGGCTGATTGTTCCAACCCATTTTCTTTTCATTGGCACCGAAAGACAGACCCGGCATGCCTTTTTCAATAATGAAGCAGCTAACGCCCTTTGCCCCTTCATCACCGGTGCGCACCATAGCGACATAAATATCGGAGACGCCGCTGCCGGAAATAAAAGCCTTTGAGCCGTTCAACACATAATGGTCGCCATCGCGCACGGCTCGGCTGCGCATGGCGCCGGCGTCAGAACCGGAATCCGGCTCGGTAAGGCAATAGCTGGCAATCCATTCCATTGAGGTGAGGCGCGGCAAATATTTGGCGCGCTGTTCGGCATTGCCGAAACTGTCAATCATCCAGCTTGCCATATTGTGAATGGTCATATAGGCGGCGGTTGATGTGCAGCCGCCCGACAAGGCTTCAAATATCAGCGCCGCATCAAAGCGCGACAGGCCCGAACCACCATGTTCTTCCTGCAAATAAATGCCTGCGAAACCGAGACCGGCCATTTCTTTGAGCGTATCGACCGGAAAGTGTTTGTCCTCATCCCATTGCTTGGCATGCGGTGCCAGTTTCTCGGTGGCAAAATTACGAGCCATATCCTGAATGGCCGATTGCTCTTCACTAAGCATGAAACTCTCCCAATGGCTCAACGCCGCGCTTCGTCAATTTGGCAAGATAATGGAAAGATTGCCCATATGCCACTCTCGGGCTATGTAAAAGACAGATTTTTAAGGGACATCGGAACGATGGTGAAAAGAGCATTTCCTGCAACGCGTATGCGCCGTTTGCGTCAAGCCGACTGGTCGCGCCGCTTGGTTGCCGAAAACATGCTGTCGGTCAATGATTTGATTTGGCCGATATTCATTATTGAAGGCGAGAATAATAAAGAGCCTGTAGCCAGCATGCCGGGGGTTGAACGCTTGAGCATTGACCTTGCCGTGAAAGCCGCCAAAGAGGCTGCCGCGCTTGGCATTCCGGTGATTGCCCTATTCCCCAACACGCCCGATGCAGCGCGCTCTGATGACGGGCAAGAAGCCTTAAATCCCGACAATCTGGTGTGTCGCGCCACCCGCGCCATTAAGGAAGCCGTGCCGGATATCGGCATTCTATGCGATGTCGCGCTCGACCCTTATACCGCGCACGGCCATGACGGCCTGTTGGACGGCGACACTATTTTAAACGATGAGACAGTTGAAATTCTGGTTGGTCAGTCACTCAATCAAGTCAGTGCCGGTTGCGACATTATCGCCCCGTCAGACATGATGGACGGACGCATCGCCGCCATTCGCAATGAGTTGGAAAGCACCGGCCATCACGATACGCTTATTATGGCCTATAGCGCCAAATATGCCTCCGCTTTTTACGGCCCGTTCCGCGATGCGGTCGGCTCGGGCGACCGGCTGAAGGGCGATAAGAAAACCTATCAAATGGATCCGGCCAATGGCGATGAAGCCTTGCAGGAAATCGCCCTCGATATTGAAGAAGGCGCGGATATGGTGATGGTCAAACCGGGCATGCCCTATCTCGATATTGTAACGCGCTGCAAACAGCGCTTTGGCGTGCCGACCTTTGCCTATCAAGTGTCAGGTGAATACGCGATGCTGGCCGGCGCCATTGAGCGTGACTGGCTGGACCGTGACCGCGTGATATTGGAAAGCCTGATGTCGTTCAAACGCGCCGGTGCCGATGGCATTTTGACCTATTTCGCAATGGACGCCGCCAAGCTTCTCAACGATTAGAATTTCATTTCCCACGCAAAGCCGTATTGCGCCGGCAGTCCGGCATTTTTTCAACTTTCAAGCCCAATTGGCCGATGCGCCCGTCATGCGTCAAGCTAAGCTTAATCGGTCGAGATGAAGAGCCCAGCGACACCTCCGTCTCATCAAAAACAACCGCCCCGTCAGCGCCGGTTAAGAATGCGTATATTCTTTTTTATTTTCTTCTATTTAAATTATTTTCTTCGAGTGAAATTATTTACTTTAGAAAACGAAGGCGGCGAATGAGGCTGGACGTGTCCCAGCGCCCGCCATTCATGGTTTGAAGCTCTTCATAATAGGTTTTTACAATTTCAGTAACGGGCAAAGAAATTCCGTTCTGTGTTGCTTCGTCGAGACATATTTTCAGGTCTTTAACCATCCAATCAACGGCGAATCCGAAATCAAACTCATCATCAATCATGGTTTCATAGCGGTTTTCCATCTGCCAACTTTGCGCCGCCCCTTTGGAAATCACATCAATCACGGCGCGCCCGTCCAAATCGGCATTTTCAGCGAAATACAGGGCTTCGGACAGCCCTTGCAGTAAACCGCCAATGCAAATTTGATTGACCATTTTGGTCAATTGACCGGCTCCCGAAGGCCCCATGAGCCGGCGCGCACGGGCAAAACAATCGATGAGCGGCGCGGCGTTGTCATAAACCGCCTGTTCGCCGCCAATCATCACCGTCAAAACGCCATTCACCGCACCGGCCTCGCCGCCCGATACCGGCGCATCAAGCATGGCGCAGCCTTGCGCGGCGCAGGCTTCTGCCAATTCTCGCGCCACATTGGCTGAAGTGGTGGTGTGATCAATAAGAATGGCGCCTTTAGTCATGCCTGCCAGCGCCCCGTCATCGCCCTCTATCACGGCGCGCAAATCATCATCATTACCGACGCAGCTGAATATGAAATCGGCATTAACGGCTGCTTCGCGCGGCGTTGCCGCAAGCTTGCCGCCATATTCGGCGACCCATTTTTCGGCCTTTTCAACTGTGCGATTATAAACCGTGACGCGGTGACCGGCTGCTGTGAGATGACCGGCCATCGGATAGCCCATTACGCCCAAACCGATGAAAGCGACATCAGTCATCTTATGACCCGACTTCGATACCGGCATAATTGCCTCGGAAATACATCAGTGGCGCGCGCCCTTGCGAGCAATGACGAACAGCATCAATACCGCCAATCAGCATAATATGGTCGCCCAACGCCACCCTGTCGTGAATATGGCAATCAAACTGCGCCAATGCGCCTTGCACCAGCGGCGTACCGTTTTCACCTTCGAGAAATTCATCATCTTGCAAAATATGACTGGCAGGGCCGGCCATGCGATTGGATAAAGCGAGTTGGTCTGCTGCCAAAACATTGACGCTGAACCGGCTGGCTTGGCTGACATCGGCAAAAAGCTGCGAGTCATTGGCCAAACACCAAGACAGCAGCGGCGGCTCGAGAGAAACAGAAGCAAAACTGTTAACCGTCAGTCCAACCGCGCGATTCTGGCTGTCTCGCAGTGCAATAATGGCCACACCCGTACCGAATTGACCGAACGCGCGACGCAAATCTGTGGAACCAGCCATAAAAATCTCCAAAAACCGCTCTAATGCAGCCTGTTTATGCCCCATACGACGCAGTAAATCTAGGGATTAGGCGCAATTGCCTGTATAACCGCTCTATGGAATTTAATATGCATATGTGGATCGGCTTCGCGGTCATCGGCTTGGCCATGCTGGCTTATGCTCGAGAGCGCATATCGATGGAATTGACCTCACTATTGGTCATCCTCAGCTTCATGCTGCTGTTTACTTTTGCGCCGTTGAGAGATGCGGACGGCACGCTCCTCATCAGCAGCAGCGACATGTTGGCCGGTTTTGCCAATCCGGCGCTGATTACCATTATGGCGCTTTTGGTGATGGCGCAGGGCCTGTTTCAATCAGGCGCACTTGAAAAACTTATCGATCAAGCCTCGCGCCGCGCCGCGCGCAGTCCCGAATTGGCAATTTTTGCGGTTCTTTTTGCCGCCATGATTGCCTCGGCCTTTCTCAATAACACACCTGTCGTATTGATGATTATTCCGGTGCTGGCCGCCATGGCGGGGCGCGCATCCTCCAATGCCTCGCCCTATATGATGGCTTTAAGCTTCATCACCATATTGGGTGGCATGCTGACCCTTATCGGTTCATCGACCAATTTGCTGGTCGCCGATACGGCTGAGCGGCTTGGCATGCATAAAATCGGCTTCTTTGAACAAACCCTGCCCGGCCTTGTGCTGATGGCGGTCGGCAGTGTTTATGTGCTGTTTATTATGCCGCGCATTATGAAGAGCCGTGAGGCCGATGCCGATGATAGCGACACGGATAGTGGCCGCCAATTTATTATCGAGCTGCGCTTGCGCTATGGCGACAGCCTGGTGGGTGCAGAGACAGCTGCCGGTTTTCTGCCTGCCTTATCGGGTATGACCCTGCAAATGATTGAGAGTGGTGGTCAAACCATGCTGCCGCCATTTGATGACCACACGCTGCGCGCCGGCGACAAACTCTTTATTGCTGCCACACGACGCGAAATTGCTGACGCGCTGGCACAAAAAGAGCATCCGCTGCGCGATCATCTAATGCAGCTTGTGCCGAATGAGGGCGACAGCGGCGAAGATTTGATGCTGGCGGAGTTGGTTGTTGCCCCCGGTTCACGCATGGCGCAACGCGCCATTGGTCAGACCGGCTTCACCCACACCACCGACTGCCTGATTATTGGCTTGCAACGGCGCAGCCGTATGTTGCGCCATGAAATGAGCGATATTCGCCTGAAAGCCGGTGATGTGTTGCTGGTTATCGGCCAGCAAAGCGCGATTGAAGGGCTGCGACACAATCGTGACACCCTGCTGATGGAATGGTCGGCACGCGAATTGCCGCGCTTTGAAAAAGCCGGTCGCGCAAGGCTGATTTTTGCCGCCACGGTTCTGGCCGCTGCAAGCGGTTTTGTGCCGATAGTGCTCGCCGCTTTAGCCGGTGCCGTCGGCATGGTAACGAGCGGCGTGCTCAATGTGCGCCAAGCCAGCCGTGGTTTTGATTTGCGGATTTTTCTAGTCGTTGCCGCCGCTTTGGCAATGGCGCAATCAATGGAAGTGACCGGCGGCGCGGCGTTGGTCAGCAGCAATTTCCTTGGCCTGTTTGATACCGGCAATCCGGCGCTTGTGCTATCGGCTTTCTTCTTGCTTTGCGCCGTCGTGACCAATCTATTGTCCAATAATGCGACCGCCGTATTGTTCACGCCTCTGGCGGTCAATCTCGCCGCGGCCCTTAATGTTGACCCGATGGCCTTTGTGCTGGCCGTCATATTTGCCGCCAGCTGCAGCTTTGCTACGCCGATTGCCTATCAGACCAATTTGCTGGTGATGACGCCGGGTAATTTCCGTTTCAGCGATTTCATGCGCGCCGGCATCCCACTGGTAATCATTTTATGGTTAACTTATTCACTTTTTGCACCGTGGTATTTCGGCCTATAGAATAAAGATTATGAATCAATCGAGCGGACATAGACTGCCTTCCTTCTTCATAACGGACCCGATGCCGTGTCCGTATATTGAAGGCATGATGGAACGCAAGCTGTTCACCCATATTGCCGGTGAGCGCGCCGATGAGATCAACAATAATCTGACCCATGCCGGTTTTCGCCGCAGCCAGACCATTGCCTATCGTCCGGCTTGCGATAAATGCTCGGCCTGTCGTTCCGTGCGGGTCGCTGTCGATGATTTCACCCCGACGCGCAATTTGCGGAAAATCATCAATCGCAACAGCACCCTGAGCTCAGAAATTTTGCCGCCCGATACCAGTCGCGAGCAATATGACTTGCTGCGCAAATATCTCGACACGCGGCATGAAAATGGCGGCATGTCGCAAATGACCGTGCTGGATTATATCTCCATGGTTGAAGAAACCTCGGTGAAAACCAATCTGGTCGAATATCGCAATGCCGACAAAAAGCTGTTCGCCTGTTTGCTGGTTGATGAAATGCGCGATGGCCTGTCTTTGGTTTATTCGTTTTTCGACCCTGATATGGCGGCCAATAGCCTTGGCACTTATATCATTCTCGACCAAATCGCGCGCGCGCAGGCGATGAAATTGCCGCATGTTTATCTCGGTTATCTCATCGAAGATTGCGGCAAAATGAGTTACAAAAAGCGCTTCAAACCGTTGCAAATTTTGGACGAGGAAGGCTGGCAGCCCTATATCGACGAGAAATAGGTTGCCCGGGAGGGACTGATGAGTAAGAAAATCGATCGCCGCGCCGTAATTGGCGGGTTGGCCACCGGCACAGCCGCCGCTGCGGTTTCTGCACCGGCCTATGCACAAGGCAAGCGGCGCCTCAAAATGGTCACCACATGGCCGAAAAACTTCCCCGGCCTCGGCACGGCACCTGAAAATATCGCCAAGCGCGTCAGCGCCATGACCGATGGACAAATTGAAATTAAAATTTACGCCGCCGGTGAGCTGGTCGGCGCTTTTGAAAGCTTCGACGCCGTCTCAACCGGTACGGCAGATATGTATAATGGCGCGGAATATTATTGGCAGGGCAAATCGACCGCCTTTAACTTCTTTACCGCCGTGCCCTTCGGCATGACCGCGCAAGAATTAAACGCGTGGATTGATTTCGGCGGCGGGCGTCAGCTATGGGAAGAATTGTCAGCCAAGTTTAACGTCATCGCCTTTCAATCGGCCAATACGGGCGTGCAAATGGGTGGCTGGTTCAATAAAGAGATCACCTCGCTCGATGATTTTAAGGGTTTGAAAATTCGCATGCCCGGACTTGGCGGCGAAGTGATGCGTCGCCTCGGTGCAGCGGCTGTTGCCCTGCCCGGTGGCGAGATTTTCCCATCAATGAAAAGCGGCGCGATTGATGCTAGTGAATGGGTCGGCCCTTGGAATGACCTCGCCTTCGGTTTTCACCAAGTGGCGGATTATTATTATTGCCCGGGCTTTCACGAGCCCGGCGCAGGCCTGTCAACCGGCGTCAATCTTGATGTCTGGAACTCTCTGAGCAAAAGCCAACAAGAAATTATCCGCAATGCCTGTGCGGCGGAAAATGCCTCCACCACCAGCGAATATAATTACAAGAACGCCACCGCGCTCGACACTTTGGTGAAAAAACACAATGTCAAAGTGCGTAGCTTTTCGCCCGACATCATGCAGGCGTTGAAGCAAACCTCTGACAAAGTATTGGCGGAAGCGGCGGCGAAAGACCCGTTCACGGCAAAAGTTTTTGAGAGCTTCAAAGCCTCTTTGGCCAATTCAATGGCATGGGGTGCGCGCAGCGAAGAGCCTTACACGCTGGCGCGGCGACAGGTATAAACCATAAACGCGATGGACAAATTGCAATCACTGGCTGCACAGATTGACACGGTCAATCACGCCATCGGGCGCAGTGCTGCTTGGTTGGCGCTGCTCATGGTGCTGGTGCAATTCAGCGTGGTCGTGCTGCGCTATGTTTTCGGCATTGGCTCCATCATGATGCAAGAAGCGATTGTCTATATGCACGGCGTCTTGTTCATGATGGCGGCGGCGGACACGCTGCTGCAAGACGAGCATGTGCGTGTCGATATTTTCTATGCGCGCGCATCAGCGCAACGCAAAGCGCTTATCAATTTGCTCGGCTCGGCCTTTTTCATTCTGCCCTTCTGCATTCTTATCGCTTATGTTTCCTATGATTATGTTTCCATGTCTTGGTCAGTGCGCGAAGGTTCGCGCGAGACCAGCGGCATTCAAGGCATTTTCCTTTTGAAAACGGTGATTTTACTATTCGCTGCTCAGCTTGCCCTGCAAGCCATATCGAGCATTTTGAAAAACCTCCGCACATTGATGAGAGCGCAGCATGGCTGAAGCACTTGACCTCATCATGTTCGCCGTCGCCTGCCTGTTTTTGATGGCCGGTTTCCCCGTTGCCTTCACCCTTGCCGGCGTGGCTCTGATATTCGGACTGCTCGGCCATTGGACCGATGTGTTCGACACCAGCTTCTTCTTTGCTTTGCCGCAACGCATTTTCGGCACTATGACCAATGAGGTGCTGATTGCCGTGCCGCTTTTCGTCTTTATGGGCACCATGCTGGAGCGCGCGCGCATTGCTGAAGACTTGCTGGAAAATATGAGCTTGCTATTCGGGCGGCTGCGCGGCGGTCTCGGCATTTCCGTATCGATTGTCGGCGCGCTACTGGCCGCTTCGACCGGCATTGTCGGCGCGACCGTGGTCACGATGGGGCTGTTATCGCTGCCGACCATGCTGAAGCGCGGCTATGATCCGGCGCTGGCATCAGGCTCGATTGCCGCGGCCGGAACGCTGGGGCAAATCATTCCACCAAGCATTGTGCTGGTTCTGCTCGGCGATGTGATTGCCAATGCATATCAAAAGGCGCAGCTTGAGCAGGGCATTTTCTCGCCCGATACAGTGTCGGTCGGTGAACTTTTCGCCGGTTCGCTTTTGCCCGGTCTGGTTCTGGTCGGCCTCTATATTGCTTATCAGATATTTGTCGCCTATACGCAGCCCGAAAAATCACCGCCTGCCGATATTGGCGAAGCTGTTGCCTTGCCCGCGCTTCTACGCGCATTGCTGCCGCCCATTTTACTGATTATCGCCGTGCTCGGCTCGATTTTGGGTGGCATTGCCACGCCGACGGAAGCGGCTTCAGTTGGCGCGGTCGGCACGATTTTGCTGGCCGGTGAAAAGCTGACGCAAGGTCATAGGCTGATGCGGTTCGGCGCTTTGGCGCTTATCGGGCTTGTTGTCATGACCGGCTTTATGGATTTGCGCCTCAATCGCGATGAAATTGCCGCGCTTGATTATCTCGGCATTGTCGTCGCGCTCGGCCTGTGCGCTACATTGGCGGCGGCGCTGATAAAAAGCCTGAATGCAGCGCGCACCGATCATGTGCTACGCAATGTAGTGCGCGCCACCACCCATACCACCTCAATGGTTTTTGTTATTCTTATCGGCGCGGCGCTGTTCTCGCTGGTGTTTCGCGGTCTTGGCGGCGACGAGACCATTCAAGCCTTACTGGAAGATTTGCCCGGCGGCAAATGGGCCGCCGTTGCGCTGGTCATGGTGATTATGTTTGCGCTTGGTTTCTTCCTCGACTTTATTGAAATTATTTTCGTTGTTGTGCCGATTGTCGGGCCGATATTGCTGGCCATGGGGGTCGATCCGGTTTGGCTCGGCGTCATGATGGCGATTAACTTACAAACCAGCTTTCTGACCCCGCCTTTCGGCTTTGCGTTGTTTTATCTGCGCGGGGTTGCCCCCGACAGTGTCAGCACCGGACAAATTTATCGCGGTGCCATTCCGTTTGTAGCGATTCAATTATTCATGCTGGCGCTGCTGGCTTACTTCCCCCAACTCGCGACATGGTTGCCGGAAATTGTGTTTGGAGACTGACCGATGAAAATGCCGAATATGATTGTCACCACGCTGGCCGCTATTGCCATTATTACTGTTTTGGGCTTTCTGGCGCGCGATGACGGGCGCGTCGGCAGTGGCGAGATTGGCCTCCAAGTCGGCGTGCCGCTGGAGCACAAGCTGACCAATATTGACGTTACGCCCCTGCCTGTGGTGTTGCGCCTCGTCAATAATACCAATGAGACCATGCCGCTAACGGCCGATGCACCATGCAAAATCTTTCGTTATTTCGTGACCACCAGAGAAGGTGGTTTTGTGCAAGCCATGCGCGCGCCGGAAGTTTGCAATGAGACGCAGACCCGCGCCGCCATTGCCGAACAAGATGTGATTGAAGAAATCCGCCAAGTGCCGCTCGACACGCAACGTTTCAGTGCCGGTGATTATGCTTTGCGCGTAAAATTTTGGAATTATGAGGGCGAAGCCGCCTTCACCCTTATCGAATAATTACAGGCGCGCAATTAAAGGCGATTGGGGAATGCCGCCCCCATCAACCCGTCGGTCGGGAAACCTTTGGGCCGAATGCGACCGGCCTGCGCGCGCAAGCCCTGCCAATCATCAAGCTCGGTGAAGACACGCTCACGCCCTGCCTTGTCAGAAATCTTCAAGCCTTCCGCCGCGCTATAGCAGCGCGCATCGGCCAAATGACCGTCGCCGTGGCGTTGCAGGCGCACGCCTTTGCCACGCGGCATTTCCGGCACATCGGCCAGCGCGAAGCACAGCAATTTGCGGTTCTCACCCAGCACGGCAATTTTATCACCCACAGCCGGCACACAAATTGCCGCTTCGTCCGGCGCTTTGACATTCAAAATTTGCTTACCCGCTTTGCGATTGGCAATCATCTCGCTTTCGGCAACGATAAACCCATTGCCGATGCGCGAGGCGACCAACAATTTCCGTTCAGGGTCATGCACAAAAATTTCAATAATTTCATCGCTTGGCTCAATATCCAGCATCATGCGCACCGGGTCGCCATGGCCGCGCCCACCGGGCAATTTGGCGACATCCAAAGTGTAAGCGCGCCCGTTTGAGACAAATAAAACCACCTTATCCGTGGTCATGGCGTGCAAGACAAATTCGCCTTTATCGCCATCTTTATAGGTCAGCTTGCTACCGCTTTCGGCATGGCCCTTCATGGCGCGTATCCAGCCTTTTTGCGAACACACAATCGTCACCGGCTCTTTTTCGACCAGTATTTCCAGCGGCACCGCTTCGTCATCGGCCACTTCTTCAAAATCCGTGCGCCGTTTGCCAAGTTCGGTTTTCGGGCCAAACTGCTTGCGCAAGGCTTTCAATTCGGCAGAAACAATCGCCTGCTGCTTGGCTTCCGATTTCAACAGCGCCTTCAACTCTTTCATTTCGGCGCTCAGTTCCGCATGCTCGGCGCGAATGCCCTCTTCTTCAAGTTTGCGCAAAGCGCGCAAACGCATGTTCAAAATCGCATCGGCTTGCACTTGTGACAGGTCAAAGGCCTTCATCAAATCATCGCGCGGTTCATCTTCCTCGCGGATAATCCGAATGACCTCATCGAGATTGAGATAGGCAATCAGATAACCGTCCAGCACTTCCAGCCGCGCGGTAATTTTGTCGAGGCGATATTTCGATTTGCGCACCAACACATCATTGCGGTGCTGCAACCATTGGCTAAGCACTTCGCGCAGCCCCATAACCCGCGGCACACCCTCATTGTCGAGCACGTTCATATTCAGCGAGAAGCGGCTTTCAAGGTCGGTTTGCTTGTAAAGCACCGCCATCACTTGCACCGGGTCAAGGTTCTTGCTTTTCGGCTCTATGACAATGCGAATATCTTCCGCGCTCTCATCACGAATATCGTCGAGCATCGGCAATTGCCGCGCATTCATCAGTTCAGCAATTTTCTCAATCAAACGCGATTTTTGCACCTGATAGGGAATTTCGGTAATGACGATTTGCCATGTGCCGCGCCCCATTTGCTCGACTTCATAGCGCGCGCGCACCCGCATGGAACCGCGCCCTGTTGCATAGGCTTCGCGCAAAGCTTCGGGGCTTTCTACGCAAATACCGCCGGTCGGAAAATCGGGCCCTTTGACATGTTCCATCAGCGTATCAATGCGCGCATTGGGCGCTTTCAGCAAATGCAATGCGGCGGCGCATAATTCATCAACATTATGCGACGGAATACTGTTCGCCATGC
This sequence comes from Alphaproteobacteria bacterium, assembly GCA_009920875.1. Lineage (GTDB taxonomy): Bacteria > Pseudomonadota > Alphaproteobacteria > RS24 > RS24 > UBA8337. The sequence continues at coordinate 17,476 of RFZE01000017.1, forward strand.
CGACCGCAATGCCCGACGCGCCATTGGCCAGCAAATTGGGAAAAGCGGCGGGCAGCACAATCGGCTCTTCATCTTCGCCGTCATAAGTGGCGCGAAAATCAACCGTGTCGCTGTCAATATCCTGCAGCAGCAGACCGGCAATTTCGGTCATGCGCGCTTCCGTATAACGCATGGCGGCGGCGTTATCGCCATCGACATTGCCAAAATTGCCCTGCCCATCAACCAGCGGATAGCGCACCGCAAAATCTTGCGCCAAACGCACCAAAGCATCGTAAACCGCTTGGTCACCATGCGGGTGATAACGACCGATAACATCACCGACAACGCGCGCCGATTTTTTGAAACCTTGCTCGGGGTCAAGGCGCAATTGCCGCATGGCATACAACAAGCGACGGTGCACCGGCTTCAACCCGTCGCGCACATCGGGCAAAGCGCGATTGGTAATGGTTGAAAGCGCATAGGCCAAATAGCGGCTTTCCAACGCCGCTTTTAAGCTTACCGCTTCTTCTTGTGGCAGATTTTCCACGTCACTCATGGGTGATTTATCACCCGATTCGCGGGCTACCGCGTCAGTATATCCACCAATCGCTGGCGCGCCGGCGGCATTTTCATGCCATTGGGCAGATAAACGCGGCGCTCAAGAAAATGGCCGGTCAGTTCCATCGCCTTTTGCACATCGTCATCGCTGGCATCGGCTGACGGGTCGAGCAAAAATTGCGGCAAGACGAACATTTTATCGAGATAGGGCTGCGCGGCAGCGCGACTTACGGCACGACCCGAGCGCGGTGAGACATATTCCAATTCATCGACAACGCCGGTGGCAGCGCAGCACGATAAATCCAGCCCAAAGCCGATTTCCTCCAATAGTGCCATTTCATAACGCGCCAACAAAACCGGCCACAAGGCCTCGTCATCCATCGCGCCGAGCACCAAGATCAGCGTGTCATAAAGGCGCGGATAGGCTTGCCGCTCCGGCGTAATTTGCATGAGCGCGCACAGGGCGCTCAATCCGGCCAATGCTTTGGCATCAGCCATCGCCTCGGCAGCATGGGCGCGACCGGCATCAACCGTCATTGTGCCCAAATGTTCTGAAAGCCGCGCGCGCCATGTCGCCACCACCATATTGCCGGGCTGCAAAATCGGCCGCAGGCGGCGGCTATTGCCGCCGCGCACAAGACCCGCAAAGCGCCCATGCTCGCGCGAAAACACATCGACAATGGCGCTGCTTTCACCGTGGGGTCGCGCCGCCAGAACCAGAGCTTCGGCCTCCCACTGCATGGCTAAACCTTATAATCGAGACCGAGCATGCGATAGCGCTCCGGATCTTCCATCCAATTTTTCCGCACTTTCACAAAAGTAAATAAATGCACGCGCCGCTCGAACATCTCTTCCAGTTCGGCGCGCGCCTGCGCCCCGATTTCCTTCATCGTTTGGCCACTCTTGCCCAGCACAATGGCTTTTTGCCCGTCTCGCTGCACATAGATGATTTGTTCAATGCGCACTGAGCCGTCTTTTTTGTTTTCCCATTTTTCCGTTTCGACGGTCAGCGCATAGGGCAGCTCTTGATGCAGCCGCAAAAACAATTTCTCGCGCATCACCTCAGAAGCCAAAAGCAGTGAGGGAATATCAGCCGCTTGGTCTTCAGGGTAAAGCCATGGCCCTTCCGGCATGCTTTCGGCCAATGTATCTTTCAGGCGCTCCGGCCCGTCACCCGACAGTGCTGAGATAAGGAATGTATCCTTAAAGGTCACCCGCTCATTCAGTTTCGCGACGAGCGCAAGCAAG